>CAMOQI010000008.1 GCA_946622835.1 uncultured Candidatus Melainabacteria bacterium | reverse complement strand
TGTCTGCAGATGCATTACGTACAGTAGTAACTCCGTTTTGGCCATAGTTAGCAACGGTTCCTTCCATATTTATACCGCCGCCGGAAGATATTATTTCTACATTTCCTCCGTTAGCTGAGAATTGGTTTCCTGACGCGGTTTTAATATTATCAATATTTACTAATTTATCAAATAATTGATTTGCAGCAGCGTTTGAAGAATATGCGATTCTTTGGTTTTCGTTTACCCCGCCAACCAAAACGGCATCTTTGCCAACATCTAATTTGCCAGAGGTATGAACACTTAAATCTCCGGTTGTTACAACTTTACCGTTTATTGTTATAGGCGCCGAACCTTTTGCAGCGTAGCCACCAACAAATGAATTAAGTTGTTGAGTTGTAATATTATCAACATTTTTTGTTAAATTTTTAAATTCAGCTTCGCTCATATTTGTTGTATAAGCGCCCAATGAACCTACGTTTAATACGCCGGAAGCACCTACAACCATTCCGTTGGGTGATACGAATACGGCTTTACCGTTGTGGAAATTACCGTTTTTCATTGAATTGACAATCCCGTTAATAACGATTTGTTTATCAACGAGGTTAACGAATGAATTTACATCTTTAAAGTTAAGGTTTGCCACATCACCTTTATCAAGGGTAAAGTTTTCGTAGGCTCTGTAGCCGATACCGTTTTTGGCACCTTGGGGGTCAATATTAAAAGTTCCGTGTCCGCCGTTGGTTACGCCTGTAATGTTACTGGCGAATACGGACAACATCATAGTCTGATGAGTAAGGAATAATGCCGTAAGTGACATTGCGATTACTCTTTTTGACTTTTGTCTGCTGTTTTTCATTGGTGTATATCCTTCCATATTATCTGATTAATCATTATTATCGTATATTGTAGCAGGAGCAAATGTAATAATTGTGCATTATTACTTTTCATTAAGCCATGCTTCACATTATAATTTTCAACATATATATATAAACGTGCGTGAATTTTTATTTTTGCTATAGTTTTCTTAAATATTAATTTTTGTTACAATTTTTCTTGTTATATACAGGGTATATGAAGTTTTATATAACTTTTTGGGTTAATGAAGATAAAATTAAGACGATAGGTCGCTGGATGTTAAGACGCTAAGTTCGTTATGGGGTTTTATTCTCATTTGGAACTTGGTTTACAAGCTGTTATTGTCATTACAAACCAAGAAGGATGGCATTCGCCATCCTTCTTGGTTTTTTCTATAGCCTATTTCTTTTTGACATTAGGGTTTACGTCACTGTATTTTGCACTTGATTTGCCATCTTCAGCATCAAGGTGATAGGTAAGTTGCGATACTTTGGTTTTGTATGTTATTTCTTCTGTTGTCATACCAAGTTCATCTTTTTGGGCTATGGTCTCAGTGAATGTACCTTTGTCATTCTCAAGCTTGTCTGTATTTAAGACATACAATTTGCCAACTGCTGTAGACTTAAGTGCGACAGGCTTGCCCTCAGGGCCAGGAACGGTCACTTCTACTAATTTATAGTATACTTTTCCGTCCTTTTCTTCTACAAATTCAAACTTATGGGTATTGACCTTGCCATCATTATGATTTACATCGTCATCCATTTCGATAGTCGTGGGTCTGAGAGGGTTACCCGTTATTCTTGTTTGATTATGTTCATTTGCGGATGTATATTGAGCTTTTGCTGTTGGGTTGTTCAATTCATTAAGCTTACCCTCGTTGTTAATTTCCATGGTAGCATTTCTGTCAATAGTAACATTGTTGTTTGCTAATGTTTTGCTATCATATGAGGTTGCCAAAGCCCCATCTTTGATAATTTTATTGCCATATTCATCACGTGCATTATCAAGGTTTACTTTATTTCCTTCTGCGTCGATAAAATCATCTTTGTCTCCATTAGTATCATACGCTACTCGGTCTTTATTATCTGTTTTTACATCTTCATGAAGATCTACTTTGTCAATGGTACCTAAGCCATCTTTGCCACCTGCAGCTATTGCCGCTGTCATTGCTGCTGCGAGTTCTCTCGGGTTAAGTTTTTTACCTTTATTACCCATAGCTTTTTGAAGAATAGCCAGTTTTTGTTCTTTTGTAATATTATCTAATTCAAAATATTTTTGCATCACTTTTCTGGCATTTGGTGTTTCGAATTTAAGAGCTTTAGCTGCTTGGTCGTAAACTGCATCTGCAAGGGTTTTATTATTTCTAAGCAAATCAGGCTCATGATCTGCTATCATTAGTATAAGCGGAATTAGAGCTTCGGCACTAAGAGCCCCAAGTAATACTTTAGCACTGTCATTGTCTTTAATAAATTTAATTATATCATCAAGTTTTTTCCAATATCCGGGTGTCTCTTTTGTTACCAAGTGCGATGCTTGTGTTTTAGGGTCGCGAATCCATTCTTGTATTTTGGTGCCCTCAACCCATTCTTGCCCACCAGGCTCTGTTATCGGGTATGCTTTGTCTAATGCATTAGCCCATACAGACCCTGCAATCGCAAGTCCAGCCCCGACTACAGCTGCTACATTTTTATGACCTTTTTGAACATCGACACCAACAGCTTCAGATATTTTTCTGATTGTCTGGAAGCCGGCTTTAAATTCGTCTTTCATTGCATAACGTTCACTTAAGTCCAATCTGCTGCCGAATCCGCCTGCAGCATCAACCATAACCTGTTGAAGTTTACGCAAGTCATCTTCAGTTAATTCTTTTGCTTTAGCAGGCAATTCAACACCTTGAGATTTTGCGATTTCAATAGCCTTGTTGTATTGCTTTTGAGTTAAGAATGTAACCGTTGGATTTCCATTTGTATCGTTTTTCTTTTCGGCTTTATACTTGTCTTTATCGCCGATGATTATTTTTTCAACAGCCATTTGTCTTTCGGTATGGTCAGCATTTTTTCTTCCTCTGCCTTTTAGCGTACCGCCATAGAATGGATTGAAGCCTTGATTTACGGTTTTTCCATCATTATTTCTCATTGCATCTCGGACTTCTTTTTGAGTCATATTTTGTAATTTTCTTTGTTCGGCAATAACAGCTTTTTTCCCTTTATCGGTATTGAAAAAGTCGTTAACCTCACGATCAGCTGCTTTTTGAGAGCTTGTTCTGTCATTTTTTTCGAAACCTAAAGCATTATCAAGTTCTTCTGCACGTTCTCTGTTAAAGCGGTTAATTTGATTTACTTTGTCTTCTCCATATTTCTCTTTAAGAGCGTCTAATTCTGTACGAGCAATAACTAAGTTATCGCTTAATTCTCTATGTTTAACTTCAGCTGCGAATCTGGCATCTTCTTTTTTTACTTTATTTCCGTTAGCGTCCTTAATTGTCTTTTTAAGTGTTTTCTTATCTACTCTATTCATTTCTTGTCTTGCAGCCTTTGTTTCAGCTTGAAGTTTTTCAAATTTTTCTTGTGCTTTTGCAAGATCTTTTGCTTCTTGAATTTCAAAAAGTTTATTTTCGTATGATTGTCTGCGTCCTGCTATTTTAGCTTTTTCTTCATCAGATACTTCTGCTGTAATTGTATTTTTAAAGCTGGCTCCAAATGTTTCTGCTATTTTGCCCTCTGAGATAACACCTTTTTTATAGGCAAATTTTAATAGTGCTTCATTTCTTTTTGCTTGAAGCTCTTGTTTTTGAGTTTTTACTTCATCGCTGTCTTTTGGGTTAATTATTACCGTAAATTTGTCAAGTTGTTCTTGGGAGTATCCGAGTTCAACTAAACGTTTTTTTGCGGTATTTAATAATTCTTGTTGTTGTTGCTGTTGCTGTTGCAATACGTTTGTTGTGATGGAGTTTGTTATCCCGATAAAATTGTTTCCCATGTTCGTCGTCCTTTCATTATTAAGTACATTCACATTATTTCACTATGTTTTTATAAACGTTTTATTGATATAAAAATTGCGTATTGAATATATATGCTTGATATAACATTGTATTAAAACGCTTATCCCTATTGAGTTTGTGGATTGTAACAAAATGTTAACTCCCGCAATCGCACTCCATAGCATGTGCGATTCAAACTCCATTTTAATCCTTTACTTAGGTTTTAACTTCACAATTAATTACCTTTACTTATTCATGTCTACCTTTACTTTTGTGTTATCGGCATACATTTTAGTTTTCTTTAATGTTTTTAGGTTTATTGTTACAATTGTTAATATTCAGTTTTTCTCAGACCATTGGTGTTGCCCATTATAACAGGCTATTACCTGTAACTGCATTTGTTAAGTTTTGGTATATTTTTGTGTATTTAACAGTCAAGAGATTCTTCGGTCGCTACGCTTCCTCACAATGACTGTATTTCACTCCTATTCTTGAGTTATCAAGGTTTTTCTTATTACATAATATGCTGCGTAAAATATTACAAGAAGTAAGCACATTTGGAGTGCCCCGCAGCAGTTTTGACCATATAATTTGAATAAATAAAATGCTCCGGCACTTGGAATTGCCGCTGTTAATATTGATAATAAAGTGTTTCTGGGCATATATATATCCAGTTTTGGTATTACAATTATCATGCTGAGCAGGCAATATAAGAAATTCGCAGCCAGTGTCGCAAGCCCGACTCCTATAACGCCCATCTTTGGTATCAGTATTATATTTAATATGACACCTATGATTCCGGATGCAAGTTTGATGCCGAATTCAATATGAGTTTTATTTGCCAAGTGGTATTGAAGTGTTGTGTAATCTGTTAAGCACAGGAAAAATACCCCGAATGAGAAATACGGAACAAGTACGCTTGCTTCGTACATTTGTGGATTCTTTACAAATATATGTGTGAAATCTATGCTGTATAAAGACATAACTGCGATTACAGGAAGTGCAACAAGCATGTAATACCCCATAAATCTGGATATTATAGGTCTCACATCAACTTTTGCCTCATAAAGATTATAAATCCTTGGAATTGCAGCAACAGTAATCATTGCAAACAATGGCATTAAAATCGACATTGTAAGTCCGTAGCCTGCGCCGACCAATCCGGCTTTTGAAAACCCGCTGATACTGTTCATGATAAATTTATTACTTTGGGTTATTATCCATGCACTCAAAGATGTCGCAGCTACAGGTATCCCGTATTTCATTATCGGCCCGATAAATTTCCATTCAATTTTTTGAATTTTAAATATTTTATGAACTTCGCTCATGTATAGCAGCATTATGTCGATTAATGAAATTGAAATGCCCATACTTATAAGAATTGAGGCTGCTCCAAGTCCGGAGAATGTTTTGGCAAGCCAATATGCCAATGCAATTGTTGCAAATTGATTTAATATTGTTGCAACAGTATATGACACGGATTTCAGTTGAGCTCTTAAGATTTGTGAAAGTAAGGCCCTGACAGCAACAGGAATTATCAAAAACAAAACGCCCAAGAAATAATTAAACGGTACGTGGAAAAAGTCATACATTGGATGTCTGAAAGTAAATGCTAATGTGAACATCAAAAGCATATTAATGGTTATTATAGCAACAAGAGTTGTCATATATTTTGGCAAGACATTTTCAAGCTGGTGATGTCTGAAAAATCTAAGACCTGCAAGCCCTACCCAATCTGAAAATATTATGCATAAGAACGACAACATCGCAATGGATATTGTGTACAAACCATATTGCTCCGAGGTAAAAAGGCTTGTGTAAATGGGAACGGTAATCATGTTTCCAAACATTCCGCACAACTTTGAAGGAGCGTATTTCCACATGTCTGAAAATATTCCCTTAACCTCTTTTTCTTCCAATTCTTTATTTACTACGTATTCCATTATTTCCCTCTTATTCTATTATTCCATATAAATCATATTCGTCAGCTTTGTTTATTTTAATGAGTTCTATATCACCGGGAATAACTTGTTTTTTCGTTTTGGCATAAACAAGTCCGTCTATTTCAGGAGCATCGTGCTGTGAGCGTAAAATTACTACGCCCTCGTCTGTGTAGCCCTCTACAATACACTTTAATGTTTTTCCAATGTACGTTTTGTTCTTCTCAAGTGATATTTTTTGCTGCAATTCCATTAGCTTATCACGTCTTTGTTTCTTTATTTTTTGGGGAACTTGAGGTTTTAGCCCGTAAGAATATGTCCCCTTTTCTCTAGAATATTCAAAGACACCCATTCTGTCAAATTGTGTATCTTTAACAAAATTGTATAAATGTTCAAATTCTTCGTCTGTTTCACCGGGATACCCAACAATTAGGGATGTTCTCACTGAAACTCCCGGAATTTTTTTTCTAAGCTTTGTAACAAGTTTTTTATAATCCATAACAGGTCGTTTCATTGCTTGAAGTACTCTGGGATGCGAATGCTGTAACGGGATATCGATGTATTTTACAACTTTGTCTAAATTGGCTATGGCATCGATGAGTTCGTCTGTCATTTGAGTAGGATAAGCGTACATTACACGAATCCAAGACAGGTTTTCAATGTTGTTTAATTCCTCTAAAAGTTTTGGAAGAGCTTGTTTGCCATATAAATCAATTCCGTAAGAAGATGTATCTTGAGCGATTAGAATGATTTCACTTACGCCTTTTTTTACTAAATGTTCGGCTTCTCTTACAATATTTTCGATTGGTCTTGATATGTATTTGCCGCGAAGCTTCGGTATTATACAGTATCCGCAATTATAATTGCAGCCTTCTCCTATTTTTATGTATGAGCTTGCTCCCATTGTGATTTGTTGGCGTTCGGTCTTTTCAGGATAAATATACGTTGGATTTTCATCTATTATACTTTCGTAGCCTTTATCTTTTTCTATATCTTTGAGTACTTTTAATATGTCTTTTAAATTTGTTGTTCCTATCATAGCTCGGATTTCAGGGATGGCTGATTTTAAATCTTGTTTGTGTTTCTGTGGTAAGCAGCCGGTTACAATTACTTTTTTACCTTCAGAGATCATCTCTAAAATACTTTGAACGGATTCTTGCTCTGCATCGTATATAAAGGAGCATGTATTAACGATTACCACGTCTGTTTCCGTTTCATCAAGCGTAATCTCGTACCCGTTTTCAGCCAAAATTCCGAGCATAAGCTCGGCATCTACTAAATTTTTTGCACAACCATGATTTATAAGAGCTATTTTCATACTTTCACCTAGTAAATTTTAACATTAATTGTAAATTTTAATCTATATATTACGATTTATTGTCTGATTTGTAATATTATTTTCTTATGAAAAAGGTAGAACTTCTTGCTCCCGCAAAAAATCTTGAAACTGCTATTGCCGCAATTGATTGCGGTGCCGATGCCGTATACATTGGCGCCTCTGATTTTGGAGCGAGAGAAAATGCTTCAAATCCTTTATCAGACATTGAAACCCTTGTTAATTATGCGCATATTTTTAATGTAAAAGTTCATGTGACTATTAATACAATTCTTAATAATCAAGAATTAGAGCGTGCTGTTGAAATGGTGAAAACACTATATAATATTGGTGTTGATGCTATAATTGTACAGGATTTCGGTTTGCTTCAAGCTGCGATTGAGGGTAAATTGCCCCCTATCCAGATTCATATGAGTACACAGTGTGATATAAGAACTCTTGAAAAGGCTAAGTTTTTCGATGCTATTGGCGTGTCGCGAATTATTCTTGCAAGAGAATTATCTGTTGAAAAAATCTCTGAAATATGCAAAAGTGTTAATTGTGAGGTTGAAACTTTTGTTCATGGTGCGCTGTGCGTATCGTATAGCGGACAGTGTTATATGTCCTATGCAAATGGCGGCCGTTCTGCAAACAAAGGGGCTTGTGCCCAGCCTTGTCGTAAAAAGTATTCTTTAGTTGATTCTGACGGAAAGTTGCTAAAAGATGGTCATTTGCTATCGCTTAAAGACTTTAATGCTTCTAATGACATTGAAAAACTTATAAATGCCGGTGTTAAATCATTTAAAATTGAAGGTAGACTAAAAGATATAAGCTATGTCAAAAATGTTGTTTTATATTACAGAAAATTAATAGATGAATACGCTAAAAAGACTTCTGCCGGAGTTATTTTTGCTGATTTTGAACCGAATCTGAATAAGACTTTTAATCGAGGTTTTACCGATTATTTCTTAAATGGTAGAACTGATTGCTATAATTTTTTAACCCCGAAATTTATTGGAGAAAAACTTGGAAAAGCTAATGAAATCGGTACTAATTATATAAAAATTAATGCAAAAATTTCTCCTCAGGACGGTCTTTGTTTTGTAAATGACAATACTGTTGAAGGGTTTTTAGTTAATAGAGTTGATGGTAATAAAATATACCCGAATAAAATGCCCAAAATCATATCAGGTACTACTATTTATAGGAATTTTGATTCGGTATTTTGTGCCAAAACTGCACAATCTTCGGTTAAGCGTAAAATAGCAATTGAATATGTTGTAAATACTAATAAAATATATGTCTATGATGAAGATGGAAATAATGTTTGTAAAGAAATGCAAACAGATGAGAAACCTAAGAATGCTCAATTAATGAAACAAAACTTAATAAAGCAGCTGAAAAAGACCGGAGATACTCCATTTTATTCTATAAATATAATGTTTGAAACAGATGAAATTCCATTTTTATCTTTGGGTGAAATAAATAGTATTCGTAGAGAATTGTTAAGTTTGTTAAAGATAAAACGGATTGAGCAATATAAAAGAATTCTTCAAAAACCTATCTGTTATGCTGATTTCCCCCAAAAAGTTTTGGATTTCAGAGCTAATGTTATGAATTCTGAGGCTGAAAAATTTTATAATAGTTGCGGCTGTCTTATTGAACAATATGCGTTAGAAAAATCTAATGCGATTAAGCCGGGGATTGAATTAATGCGGACAAAGCATTGTCTGAAGTATGCTGTTGGTATGTGCTCTAAAGATACAAAAATGATGTATTTACAAGATGATAAAGGCAAAAAGTATCCATTGAAATTTGATTGCAAAAATTGTGAGATGGTTGTATTGAGTCCTTAAACTTATTTAATAAGCATTTGTATGGGTTTAAAATATCTGTGTTTAGATGATCTTAGCAGTTCAAAAAGTACAATTTCACAGCATGTAATTTTTGCGCCATATTGTTTCATAAGGGCAAGTCCGCTTTGATGTTCGTGTTCTCTTCTGCTGGAGGATGCATCATTAACTACAAAAACTTCGTATCCTTTTTTTATTAAGTCTGCGGCTGTTTGCAGTACGCATATGTGTGTTTCTATACCACAAAGTATTACCTGTCTTTTTGTTGATTTTTTAATTTCTTTGGTAAATTTAGTTTCAAGCATTGCGGAAAAGGCGCTTTTTTCAATGACCGTACTGTCATTTGTCGAAATTTCTTTGACTGTATGCCCAAGTCCTTTTGGGTATTGTTCTGTTATAATTGTTGGTATGCTTAGTATCGAAGCAGCTTGCACCAGTTTTGATGCGTTGTTTGCAGCTTGCGGTCCCATATATGAGGCTTTTACAAGTTTTTCTTGGATGTCTATAACAATTAATATGCATTCATCTATATTAACCATGCAATGCTCCTTCTTCTGATTTTATTGATTCATTAAATTCATTTTTTAATCGTTTCAAGTGAGATGAAAGGTATTTTTCATTCATTGATTTTAAAGGAATCTCATCTTCAAAGTTTTCCGGAGTGTATAAACCGGAATGATTTATCTCCAAGCGAAATTTTGCATATCCGTTGTATCTGACAATCAATTCGCTCATGTGTTTATTGTTTTTTATGCAGAATACGCTTTCAATTTTGTTTGAATATTGACTAATTTCGCAATCTTTTAATTTTGTTTCAAGTTCTTTTTGATATCTGAAAAATATAGGTGTAATAACGGTTTCCATCTTGTTGTCATATATTTTTTTGAATAATTTATAATCTTTTTTTTCGGTTTCAAGATTATTGCATCCTTCATCATCAAGCCAATTATCGTCGGGTTTGTTATTATTTTCCAAACATATTGAGAGTTGTTCTTTTTGTAGTGCACAGACCAATCCGTCTTTAGCATTTTTTTCGATTGTTTCAAAAGTTTCGAGCCCTATTTTTGCAAGTCCTGCCCTTATCGGAAAGTCTTTTCCCATTTTGGTTTGAATTTTTTGTAATAATTTATTTGCTCCGGAGATATTCACGTTTGGTAAAATTATATAATATGTTCCGCTTCTGCCTTCTGCAATAATGTCATCTCCGCGGACTCCTGATTTTATGCAAAGAGCAAGCCTGTTTGATGAAACCTTTGTGTTAACACTGTTATCAAGCGTTATTATTGCAAGTATACCGGATTGTATTTTTAAATTGTCAGCCAAATCTGTAAAAATTTCTTTCAGATATTTCGATTTATACAGGCCTGTTTTGGAATTAATAACTCCTAGTTGTTCCAGAAATTTTTCATTCCTTGTATTGATATCTTTGGAAACCTGTTTTTTAAAACAATTTACCGATTTAATAAGCATCTCATAATCAGGGGAATCTGTATAAAAATAATCATAAATTCCGTTGTCATATGCGTTTATGACCAACTGCGGATTTTCTTCATTAAGTAGTAGTATAATTTCGGATTTAGGTTTTATTGTTTTAATGTTACTTATGTATTTTAAGGTTTCGTCATCAGAGTCACTCTGGTGTAGTATAATTACACTGTACAAAGAATTTGTTAAAACTTTTTTGATGCCACTTGACTTACAAACAGAGATTTTATCGTTGCTTCTTAACAAAACAAGTTTTTCAGTAATTAGTTTAATTACGTCACTATTATCGGTAATTAGCAGTATGTTGTTATTATCAATCATAAAATCTTATACCTGTAGATGTTTTTTTATGCACCAAAAGCTTCCGACCGCTCCAAATAAAATACTCATAGTGAACATGACAAATATTACAAGCTGTTGTGCGCCGGGAGGCGACGGAATCATAAAGAATTTATGCATATTATTTAGTGCGTTTTGAATATATCCCAGAGGGAATATTGCCAGCAAAGAACCGACAAATCCATACAAAGCACCTTGCATTATAAACGGAAATCTTATGTACCAATTGCTTACTCCCATCAGCCTCATAATTTCTATCTCTTCTTTCCTCGACTGAATTACAAGTTGAATGGTATTATTTATAATTGTAATTGTCAGAAGGGCCATAATTCCTATTACAATTATTGTAATTGTTTTAACGACATGGTTAACAAGTTCTATTTTTGCTGCCAAATCTTTTGCATAGCTCATGTCTTCAACGGAAGTATGGCTTTTAATATTGTCAAAAACTGATTGCAAATTCTCAGGATTATCAACTTTTACATGCAGAGTATCAGGCAGCGGATTATCTATGTTTGGCAAACTCATCTCAGTTTTTAGTTTTGTCCATGAATCAGCTTTGGGTATTATCTCAATATCAACAACATGATCAAATTTTTCAATTTCGTGCTTTAGTTCTACCGGATCAACGTTATTTTTTAAATACACCGAAATTTCAAGCGCATTTCCTATTTCTTTTGAAAAAGTTGAAATGGAAAGAGCTGTTCTAAAGCATGCCCCAAAGATTAGCAAAATAGCTGCCATTGTGGTTATAATAACAACGTTTACCCATCCTGTGCGGATGATATCATTAAAAGTCTCTATTCCAAGGCGATATAAAACTCTTATTTCGCTTAACCAATCTTTTGGAATATGTTTTTTTACGCTGGATTTTAAACTGTTACTCATATGTACCTGCTTGCCTGTCTTTTATAATTTCTCCGTTGTCCAAAGTTATTACTCTTTTTCTAAAATAATCA
>CAMOQI010000007.1 GCA_946622835.1 uncultured Candidatus Melainabacteria bacterium | reverse complement strand
TTACGGATAGAGAGTTGTTTAACAAGCGATCAAAAGAAATAACCGCCTCAAAGAAATCTTATTTTAAAGAAAAACCTGAATATATTGAGAATATAAATGACATTAAGGCAGGAGAATTTGTAGTACATACAATTCACGGTCTTGGGATATATAAGGGTTTATCAAAGCAGGAAATAGACGGGCAGTTGAAAGATTATCTGACAATTGAATATGCAAATAAGGACAGATTACATATTCCTGCGGAGCAAATAAATTTATTATGTCGTTATAGGGGTTCAGGAACAGTTAAACCGAAACTTTCTAAAATGGGCGGCCGTGATTGGGAAAGTACAAAAGCAAGAGTTAAAAAAGAGGTGGAAGTTATTGCATATGACCTTTTAAGGCTTTATGCGCGGCGGAAAATGCAGCAGGGGATACAGTTTTTACCTGATACAAATTGGCAGATAGAAATGGAAGAAGCTTTTGAATTTGTTGAAACGCCCGATCAATTAAAAGCAATATCACAGGTAAAAGCTGATATGGAATCTGAGCAGCCTATGGATAGGCTTATATGCGGTGATGTGGGATTTGGAAAAACAGAAGTTGCGATGCGTGCAATATTCAAAGCTGTTACATCAGGAAAACAAGTTGCGGTTGTTGCGCCAACAACAATTCTTTCGCTCCAACATTTTCAAACAATGTCTGAAAGGTTTAAACCGTTTGGGATCGAGGTGGAATTATTATCACGTTTCAGAACAAAAAAAGAACAAAAAGAAACAGTGAAAAATCTTGCAACGGGCAAATGTGATGTTGTAATAGGTACCCATAGGCTTTTACAAGACGGAATTGTGTTTAAGGATTTAGGATTATTGGTTATTGATGAGGAGCATCGTTTTGGAGTTCGGCATAAGGAAAAATTAAAAACTTTGCGAGAAAATATTGATATAATTTCAATGTCGGCAACTCCGATTCCCAGAACTCTTTACATGTCATTATCCGGAATCAAAGATATGTCTGTGATAAATACCCCGCCGAAAAATCGTTTACCTATTAAAACATACGTTGGCGAGTGGAATGAAAATATGATTAAAAATGCAATCACACACGAACTTGATAGGGAAGGGCAGGTTTTCTATCTTTATAACAGGGTTGAAACAATAAGGGAGTTTAAAACCCTTTTACAAAATATCGTACCAAATGCACGAATTGCACTCGGGCATGGTCAGATGAATGAAAAAGAATTAGAAGAAGTTATTGTTGATTTTTCAAATCATGAATACGATATTTTATTGGCAACAACCATTATTGAAAACGGTATAGATATTCCAAATGCAAATACAATGATTATTCATGATGCGGATAAATTCGGTTTAGCACAATTGTATCAATTAAGAGGACGTGTAGGACGTTCTCAACGTCAGGCATATTGTTATTGTTTTTATAAAAAGTCAAAAGAAATTTCAACGGATGCAACAAACAGACTTAAAGCAATTAAAGAATTTACAACTCTTGGCAGCGGTTATCAAATTGCCTTGAGGGATATTGAAATAAGAGGAGTTGGGAATATTTTAGGAACAAAACAGCATGGACATATGATAAATGTTGGTTTTGATACATATTGTGAATTGTTGGAAGAAGCAGTGAATGAATTGCAGGGTAATGCTGCGGAAAAAACCGTTCCGACTATTGTTGATATAAATGTAACAGCATATATTCCCGATGAGTGGGTGGGGTCTGTTGATCAAAAAATGATTGAATATAAACGTTTGGCGGATGTAAAATCTTCCGTTGAATTGGATTATATTGTGGAAGAATGGACCGACCGTTTTGCAAAACCGCCTGAAAGTGTTGAAAATTTAATAAAACTAATAAGATTAAGATTGTCCGCAACAGAAGTCAAAATTTCTGCCATAAGGGAAGCTCAAGATTGTATAAGGATTTATACTCCATATACAAAACCGGAATGGAATATAATTCAATCAATACTTCCTCACGGTATTTCAAAAAAAATAAAATACACTCAAGCACCTAAAACCTGTCAAGAAGGTATCTCTATTTTGGTTTTAGATACTTCTTATGTAAATTTTAATGAAGTATTTAACATTTTGACAGATTTGTTTTATTATATATATAAAGTTAGTCATCAATACTAGATAAGAAAGAGGGATATTATTTATGAAAATTAGAAAATTACTTGCAACATTAGCTTTATCTGCAGTTATATTTACAGGCTGCGGTGTTAAAAATCAAAATGCTATTATTAAAGTTAATGATAATGTTATCAGTCAAGCTCAATACGATAAGTTAATAGATAAAAATCTCAGCAGTTCTCCGTTAGCGGCGATGGGTGATTTGAAGGCAAATAAAGACGGATTCTTGTATCTTATGATGGAACAGCAAGTTGTAAATCAGCTTATTATTGAAGAAGTTTTGGAACAAGAAGCTCAAAAACGCGGTATAAAAGTAACCAAAAAAGATACTGATAAAGAATTAAAAAGAATTATCAAGCAAATTGGCGGAAAAGATCGTTTAATGGAAACCTTGAAAGCAAATAATGTATCTGTCAGTGATTTCAAAAAAGATTTGCAAACACAAGTTAAGATGAAGAAATTGGCAAATTCTGTTAAAAAGGTAAATATTACAGATGCTGATTGTGAAAAATATTACAAAGAACATCCGGAATCATTCAAAACTCCGGAACAGGTGAGAGCTTCCCATATCCTTATCGCCGCAAATCCGTTCCAAATGCAAATGGAGCTTACTGATAACGGTAAAAAAGAAATTCCTGTCGAAGAATTAAAAGCAACAATTGATAAAAAGATGAAAGAAAAAGAAGATTTGGCAAAAAAATTAGATGCTGAATTGAAGGCAGATTCGTCAAAATTTGCACAGTATGCAAGTAAATATTCAAATGATACGGGCAGTGCAAAACAAGGCGGAGATTTAGGATTTTTTGCAAAAGAACAAATGGTTCCGGAATTTGCAAAAGCAGCATTTGAAGCAAAGCCGAATACTGTGACCGATGTTGTAAAAACAATGTACGGATATCATATAATATTTGTACAAGACAGAAAAGAAGCATCAACTACACCTTATGAAAAAGCTAAATCTCGTATAAAAGCTTTCTTAAGGTCACAAGAACAGGTAAAAGCGCTTGATGAATTAACAACAGCTGCTAAAAAAGATGCTAAAATTGAATATATGGATGAAAGATATAATCCGGAAACTATTCAGAAGAAATTGACCAAACAAGTTGATGATATGACAAACGGTCAGGCTCAAAAGGTTAGAGAAGAAGCTAAGAAAAAATAAATAACAAAATATAAGAAAAGACCCTCAAAAAAGAGGGTCTTTTTAAAAGTATACTTTTGTAAAAATTTTTTCGAATTATTAAAGTTTTAGATGCAATGTGTCGAAAATATTGTTATATAAAAGAGCTTTATGATAAAATATTCTTAAGAGGAGCTTTATGGTAGAAAATACAAATATATCTTTTGATATTCCGGATGGTTTGCTGGATGAAATTCAGCAAAATATAGAAAATATTATTCGGGATTTTGATATTCCGGAAGAAAATAAATTAGAAGTTATAAAACAAATAAATTACATTTATACCAGAACAAAGTATTTGTCTATAACAGACGAATTAACGGGATTGTCCAACAGGCGATATTTTGAAAGTTGTTTTGAAAAAGAATTTTTACGCGCTCAAAGATATAACAATAAATTAACTCTTGTAATATTTGACATAGATTATTTTAAAAGAGTAAACGATACATACGGTCATCAATGCGGAGATTTTGTATTAAAACAGGTTGCAAATGCTGCATTACAGACATTCAGAAAAACAGATATGGTATTCCGTTTTGGGGGAGAAGAATTTGTAGTGATATTAACGGAAACAGATATAGAGCAATCCAAAATTCCTTTAGAAAGATTTCGTAAAACAGTTGAAACACTTGCTCTTAATTATGAAGATAAAAGGGTGGATGTTACTGTAAGTATCGGTGCGTGTCAATTTTGTAATGAAATAAAAACAAAAGAAGATTTTCTGCAAAAAGCCGATAATGCTCTTTATGCGGCGAAAAACTCAGGCAGAAACAGAACAGTTTTTTGTGAGAATGAGATTTAAATTAATTTGAATCTTTCAAAATTAAAATAGTTTCTTCAATTTCCGATTTAAGAAATTCCATTTGTTGTGCAATATTATTGGGGTTATAAATATATCCTGCGCTGCCGTATGCAAGGTAGGGGTTGTATTTTTGTGCTTCGTTTCGCAAAATGGCGATGGATTTTGTATGAGTATTCAAGTCCATTAGGCGTTTAAATGAAACAAACTGTCCTTCCGGTTTATCTTTATATTTATCTCTCAGGTGTTCAGCACTTTTATTGAAATAATAGACTTTGGCATTAAATAATTGAACATTTGCGTTGTCATCAATAAGGTCACTAATGTTTTCTAAAATAGGAATTATTTCGTATATGTCGTTTAAGTAGGGAGAAGTTTTATCCGGTTTTAATATTATATTAACAAAAGCAGGATTATCTGTGGGTGTGGGTTTTAATTCGTTTGCGGAATTAAAATCTTTTGCAGGTTTTGCTTCCGGCGGGGTTTTAACCTGATCTTTAACCTCATACCCTCTGTTTAAATCAGGCAGGGTGCCGACATAACCTCTTCCCTCAAAATTTTCAGGAGCAGCTTTTGCATAACAAAAATTCGTGCTGAGGCATATTCCTATAATTATGAAATATATAAGCGCTTTTATTCTCATAATTATATTATAATGGTATTTTACAAAAAATCATCCTTTATTTATTCTATTTAAATTGTTGTGTTATAATCTAATTGTAATTTAGATTGTACGGAAATTTCATGAAGTATAAAAAGAAGATAAAAGAATTAAAAAAACTCGATAAAGATCAAGTAATAAAAAGTTACTTAAGAGTGCTGCCATATTTCAAAAAATATTGGCTCAGGACTATATTAGCTCTTGGGCTGGCAATTCCTATCGGTTCATTGGATGCAGTCGTTGCTTTGTCTTTGAAACCATATATGGATGTTGTTATGGTGGATAAATCCTCACAATCTGCTTGGTATATTCCGCTTTTAATTATTGCATTTACAACGATTCAAGGTTTTTTGAATTATCTGGCAACGTATATGAATGAATGGGTTGGCGGTAAAGTAACTGCTGATATGAAGAAGAATTTGTATGATATTCTTATGCATAAAGATGCGGCGTATTTTGACAAATATACATCGGGTGATGTCATGCGTAAATTCAATAATGATGTAAGTAAAGCTTGCGGCAGTTTATTGAATAATATAAAAACAGGAATATCAAGAATTTTTTCATCAATATCTCTTATCGGAGTTTTGATTTATAACTCTTGGGAATTGGCGATTATTGCAATAATTGTACTTGTGTGTGCGATAATTCCTTTAACTAAAATTAGAGCTTTGATAAATTCTGCAACTTCAAAATCAGAATCTGCAAGCGGACAAGTAATCACTGCATATAATGAGGCTTTTGCGGGTAATAAAGTTGTAAGAGCGTATAATTTGTATAATTATCAGAAAAAAAGATTTGCTAAAGATGTTGATACTATGTTTGGTCTTAGCATGAAAATTACCCAAAGAACCGCGTGGCTTTCTCCTATGATGCATATTATTGTATCAGTGGGTATTGCGGTTGTTATTTTTCTTGGAAGTTATATGATAACTCAAAAGCATATTACAAGCGGTAATTTCGTTTCATTCTTAACAGCATTGATTATGTTATATACTCCGATAAAACTTTTAGGAAACAGTGCAAGAGGCATGCAAATGTCACTTTTGGCGTTGGAACGTGTTGTAAAACAACTTGATTCAGACCCGAAAATAAAAGATAAAGAAAATCCGTATATTTTAAAAGAAGTAAAAGATTCAATAAGTTTTAATAATGTAAATTTTGCATATAGAAAGGGAAAACAAGTATTAAAGAATGTATCATTTACTGTACATAAGGGGGAGACATTTGCGCTTGTCGGTAATTCAGGCGGGGGTAAAAGTACTATTGTCAATTTAATTCCCAGATTTTATGATATCAAAAGTGGCAGTATTACTATAGACGGTCATGATATTCGAGACATTTCGCTTGAATCTTTGAGGGATAATATTTCAATAGTGTTTCAGGATAATTTTTTGTTTGGTGGAACTATAAGAGAAAATATTATGATAGGAAACTTGAAGGCAACGGAAGAAGAATTAAATCGAGCAGTAAAGGATTCTTATCTGGAGGATTTCATAAACAGTTTAAAAGACGGTCTTGACACTGACATAGGAGAACGCGGAGTATTGTTATCCGGCGGACAAAGGCAAAGGATTGGTATTGCGCGAGCATTTTTAAAAGACTCACCTATTTTGATTTTAGATGAGGCTACCAGTGCTTTGGATAATGAAGCTGAAAAGATTGTACAGCGTGCTATTGAAAACCTTATGAAAGACAGAACAGTATTTGTTATTGCACATAGACTTACAACTATTCAGAATGCAAACAGAATTGCCGTCATTAAAAACGGAGAATTGGTTGAATTAGGTTCACATGATAAACTTATCCAAAATGAAAACGGGATATATAAACATCTTTACGATTCGCAGTTTACAAAAACTCCGACATTGGCGTAAGGATTTTAGAACATTCTGAGTCCGGGAATTCTGATTCCGTTTCCGTTGTTGTAATAGACTCCTGACGGATAGCCGTTGTTATAGTAAACTCTGTTGTATCCTTGATTGTAGTATCTGTTGTATGGATTGTTATAATATGTATTTACGGGATATCCGTTGTGGTTAACGTTGACGTTTATTGTTTTTGTGTTTTTTAGGGTTTCAAGGTATTCTTTTTCGTTTTGGATTTGGCGCTGTCTGATGCCGGCACGTTCTGTGTTTTGCGGCAGGAATGAAGCGTTTGAACCAAAGTTGTTTATGCTTTTTGTGTAATAGTTTCTGCCGTTAAATCCGCTCACATTTGTTGGTCTGCCTGTTATGTCATAATTCACAACGTATGCTTGTGCGTTTATTGTGCTAAAAAAGATAATAAATAATATTGTTATTATTTTTTTCATATTAAACTCCTAATTAACCTGTTAACGAAAAAAATTTTAATATTGTTCAAAATATTTATAACAACATTAAAGCATAACTATTGTGATTTAGTCAAAATATGTTATTCCGTTTCGGGTATATGGTTTTCTGTTTGTTGAAATTTGGTAATTCTTATCGAAACGTGAAACGGGGGTTATGTTAACGGATGTTTGTACGGGATATGACATATTACTATATCTGTGTCCGTATGGTCTTGCGTATCTTCTGGGAGCTCTCATCATGCCGGATTGTGCTCTTAATTTTGCAAATTCGCGCGCTCTTATTCTTGCTCCGGCAGCTGCTGTGTTATGCGGGAGAAATGCTGCATTTGAACCAAAATTGTTTATGCTTGTACGTCCGTATGGTGTTGATATGTATGCAGGACGACCGCCCATATAATGAACTTCCATTGATTGTGCGCATAGTCCGAACATAAATAATGCTGTTAATATTAAAATAAACTTTTTCATAACACACTTTTCCCTTTTTTTTATTATAAAACTATAATTCTAAAATTTTGCTATTTTTGTAGCATCTTTTTACGCTTCTTAATATTTTTCAGGCTAATTAAGTATCATAATTCCTGCATTTAAATATGTGGCGAAAATGACTTGCAAAAGATAAGGAATCATTAGTATTGCAGCAAATTTTGATATTTTGTTAAAATAGAATATGGTGAAAGAAACCAAAATCAATAATATGATTACATCTAAAAGGGCAATACCTATGGATTTCATTTCAAAGAAAACGTAGCTCCAAACAAAGTTAAACATTAACTGAGCTAAAAATAGGTATACTGCAGT
Organism: uncultured Candidatus Melainabacteria bacterium; assembly: GCA_946622835.1. Classification (GTDB taxonomy): domain Bacteria; phylum Cyanobacteriota; class Vampirovibrionia; order Gastranaerophilales; family Gastranaerophilaceae; genus Zag111. Next base: position 6,317 of record CAMOQI010000007.1, on the reverse strand, counting down.
ATATTTATCTTTGGAATGAGGCTTTGACAATACTATAAAAAAAGATATTGCCATAAGCGTATATAAAATTCCCCAAGCAATCGGAAAATATTGAGCAGGCGGTGTTAGTGGCGGTTTATTTAAAGCGGTGTACCATTCGTTCATACTTATATTTTACAACTTATTAAAATAAATATATTCTGCTTATGGGTATGCTTGTTGCTAAAAAATATTTTTATAAATAACGGCATAAAGAATTTACTCTATCTATATGACAAATATTATTGAGTATTTTCTTATAATACTGGTATGGAAGAAAGGCAATTAAAAAAGAAATATTCGAATTACATTGAAGAATTAATTGAGCAGATGATTCCTGTTCTTCCTTCTGATATAAATGAACTTCAAAAAGATTATTTGATTATGAATATAAGAAAAGCTTCGGTTAAGATGGCTTTGTCTATTGAAGATAATAAAGAATTTGATCGTATAGATTTTGAGAATCAATGTTTTTATATTCAAGTTATGGCAGAATGGTCTTTTCATAAGGAAATTGATTTGTTTCGTTCCGGCATACCCGTTAAATATTGGAAGATTGTTATGCAAAAGATTTGGTATGCAATGTGGGAAGTTATGTTTGCGTGCGTAAAAGATGAGGCTCCTGAGGGGGTGGTATTATCTTTGGTGGAAAGGTTTGTTAACCGTACGTATTATGAGGCGGTTGAGGATTTGAAAGCGAGTAATATTATTGATGAAATAACTGAAATTCAAGCAAAAGAGCAGTCAAATATAAAAGTTATGGCGCAGGAATATATGCTTAAAAAACAAATCAGAAAAGATATAAGGCGAATAATTAAAAGAACTGTCATAGCGCTGGGGATTTCTGTTATTGTATCTTTTCTAATAATAAAATATAAAACAATAGGTTTAATTGCGGTAATAACTGTTTTGATTGCGTATATAGCGATTCCTGCAAGCAAGGATTGATTTAATTATTAAACAGAGATTCAGTATTCTTTTTCAAATCGTCTAAAACTTTGCGATAGTCCACATTAACGCTTGTTGGTTGAGATGTTTGTATGACAGATAAAAATATTTTGGCATTTTTCGGTTTGTTGTTATCAAGAAAATATTGGGAATTTGCGCTGTTAATAACGGCAGGAACAATAAGCCCGCTTTTGGCAAATTTTTGAGAACTTTCTTGAGATGAGATAAATTCTATAAGTTTTAAGGCTTGTGCTTTGTGTTTAGAATCTTTAGAAATTGCCCAACCGGAAGAATCCAGCGGAACAATACTTCCGGCACTCATTTTCGGGAATTCGACAACATCCCAATCAAAATCAGCTTCTTGTCTGAATTTTGGAACAAGCCATCTGCCTGATAATAACATTCCTAGGCGGCCTTGCAAAAATAATTGAGCGGATGTCATGCTTGCGATTTCTTCTTTGGTGGGTGCAACGTGGTATTTTGTACGCAGTTGTGCATATTTTTTTAATCCGCTGTTATTTTTTACATTGTTATAGTATGGGATTCCTTCAAAGCCTTCACTAATTAAGTACGGAAGATATAATAACGGCTCTTCTTCAAATGAAATTCCGAAAGTTTGCGGTCTTTGAGTTAATTTGTTTGCCTTTGACAGAAAATCTTTAAAATCCCATCCTGATTTTGGGTATTCAATATTGTATTTGTCAAAAAGGTTTTTATTATAAAAAATGACTAAATTTGAAATATCCCGAGGGATTGCATAAAGTTTGTTGTTCCAACTTAGTGATTGTATTGATTTTGGAAAGAACTTTTCAGTTTTTAAAATCTTTTTATAGGGTGTTAAATCCTCCAGCACTCCTGCCTGTGCGTATATAGGCAGATATTGATTGTTTATAAAAATAACGTCAGGCGCTGTATTTGAGGCAAAAAGCAAGTGTATTTTTTGAAAATAATTTTGAGGTATGTGTATAAAATCAATTCTTATATCGGGATTTTTCTTTTCAAAATCTGTCAAAATCGGTTTAAGGATTTTGATTTCGGATTCAGAACCCCAAGATGCGAATTGAACGGTTGTTTTAGAGTCAACCGGTTTTTTGTAAAATATAAAAAGCCCTGTAATTATTATTGTTATTAAACAGATTATAAATATTATTTTTTTCATAGCTAATTCAAATTTAAAAGGCGGGATAATGTATCCCGCCGTAAAGTAATATTTTTTTATTAGATTTCAATTAATGTTCCCATTTTTTCATTTGAAACATCAACTAAACATTTGAAGTTTCCGACTCTTGCAATATATACATTGTCGTTTTGTGCTCTGACTTGGAGAGGTTTGTCAATAACATGATTAAATTTTTTCAAAACGGTTATGCTGTCATTGACTTTTCCGACAAGAGCTGAAACGCCGTCAGTATTTACAAGATAAATACCTTTTTCAGAATCAATATTGTATCCTGACTTTACAACCAAGCCGCCGCTTAGTGATGGCATGGAATCTTTAACTCTTGATATCGGATTTGAGATTCCCGAACGTGAGATTGCATCTGATACCGGTTTTGGTTTTGATGCGGAATCAATTGTGCTTACCGGTGTTTGTTTTGCGCTTTCAGCATCCAAGATTGAGAAGTATTCGTTCAAAGATGTTGTAAGATAGTTTTCTTGTTCATTATTCATATTTATCTCCCCATTGTTGGTTAAATATTTATTGTTCATATTTTTTAATTTAGATGATGCGGATTTTCTTCTGTTAACACTTAATGCAGAATTTTTCAATTTAACAAATTTACCTTCGTTGTATAGTTTATTATTTGATAATACGGAATCTTCCATCAGGGTTCTGTTAGTTTGTCTTAAATCAATAGGTTTTGAGAAAGATTTTAATTTTACGGATTTCATTGATTTAACAATAGAATTGTCTTCGGATTGAACTCCTTTTGGAATTTCAACAGGAAACATTTGAGAAGGTGTTTGGGCTAAAGAATGTTCCATCTGAGAAATTTTTGCTTGAAGTTTTTCTCTGATTATATCATTATGAGATTTTATTGTTTGAGCTATATTCTCTTGAGAGGATTCTTCTTGTTCTTGCGGCATAATTATTGCCTTTTTAGCTGCTCCCAAATCTGTTACAAAATCTATTTGATTTTGATTTTCATCAGGCAAATATTGTTGCTCTGTTTCAGTTAATTTTTTATATTTTTCCTGCCAATTTAATTCTTTGTTATTTGCAATTTCATCATATTCTTCTTTAACAATAACAGGGATATCGCTTTTTACGGTTTTTGCAAGTGTAGGTGTTAAAGAATCTTCTTTGTGGGCTTTGCCGGCCGCTATGTATGCTAAAAATCCACCAAGCCCAAAAATTGTACCCAATCCTAACAACGCTAACAAGGGTGATAAATTTTTACTTTTGTCTGAATTGCTTGATTCGGATTGTATAGGAGTTGTGTTTGTTTTTGGGTTATCTTCCTGAACGGTTGGTGTTGTTGATGTTTTTGATTCGACTGCCGATTCGTTTTGATGTGAAACTCTGGGTTCTAAGTCCATTTTACGATTTCCGTTTTCATCAAAGCTCATTTTCGGATTGTAATTTCCCTCAACAAAATCATTTTTGACTTTTGGTTGTTCTGTTTTTGGGGCGGAATTAACTTTTGTATTGTCAGTTTTTTGAGGTTCTACAAAAGTTATTTTAGGTTCCGGAACTGTTGTTTTGGAAATATTTGAAACCTTTGGTTGAGAAGTTTTTTGTGTTTGTGCTGCAGGCTGCGCAGTTGCAGGTTTTGCTACAGTTGTATTTGCTGTAGGTTTTTCTGCAGTTTGCGGTTTTGCAGGTTGCGGTTTCACTGTAGATGATGCAGGGGTTGTATTCTGTGCAATTATTGTTTTTGCATCTTTTTGTGCTTGGGTTAAAGGAGTTGATTTTTTGTTGTATGTTTTGATGTTTATAGGTTTGCTTGTTTCAAAAGTTACTTTTGTATATCCGCCTATACCATCGTCAATATGTTTAACATTTATATCGGTAATAATATCTTTTAATCCGCCGATGCTTGGGGTAACTGAGGGGTTGCTTGAAACGTTCGGAAGTAAAACAACGTATCTGTTGTTTCCTTTGCGGGTGACAACATTATTGGAACTGTTGTCGGTTGTGTAAAATGTAACATCAACGGTATCTGCCGCAGAAGATTTTTTTACATCCATTTGTGTTAAGCTGTTTGCGTTTGCAATATTAAGTCCAACGGTTAGTGTTGCTATAATTGCAGTTAATACAAGATTTTTTCTGTTTTTCATTATTTTCCCATTAAATTTTAAAAACTACACAATTTCCTAAATATATAATAACCGAGAGTAAAATTTTTTGCTACTTTATTAAAAAATGATAAAATTTATGTTACAATTTTGTTATGAAAAGCGGATTTGTAACAATAATAGGACGTCCTAATGTCGGGAAATCTACCCTTTTGAATACTATTTTGGGGCAGAAAATTGTTATTGCAACTGATAAAGCCCAAACGACGAGAAAGCGAATAAAAGGAATTTTAACCAAACCGGAAGGACAAATAGTTTTTATAGATACTCCTGGGGTTCACAAACCCTTGAATAAATTGGGAGAATTTTTGCTTGATGAGGCAAAGATTGCGGTGCCTGATGCCGATCTGATATTATTTTTGGTTGACGGTTCTGAACCTGCGGGAAAAGGGGACAGATGGATTGCAAATAATATATTGCAAACGGGGATTCCTGTTATTGTTGTTATGAATAAAGTTGATTTGGTAAAAAAACAAGAAAAAGTTGAAACTAATCTTTTGACATATAAAACATTGTTCAAGGATAATTTACCTTTGGTGCGTGTAAGTGCTAAAACAGGACGTAATATTGATACATTATTGAAAAATATTTATAAAAAATTGCCCGAAGGTGACATTTTGTATCCTGAGGATATTGTGACAGAAGAAACTATGCGCGATGTGACAGAAGAAGTTATAAGAGAAAAAATCTTATTGAATACATCAGATGAAATTCCGCATGCGGTTGCCGTTAAGGTTGATAAATATCTGGAACAGGATGATATAGATAAAATCTATGCAACGATTTACTGTGAAACAAAAAGTCAAAAAGGGATTTTGATTGGAAAAGGCGGGAGTTTACTCAAAAAAATCGGGACAGAAGCACGAATTGAATTAGAAAATATAACAGAAAAAAAAGTATTTTTGGGGCTTGAAGTAAAAGTCGAAAAAGATTGGCGCAAAAAAGATAATATTTTGAAAAATTTCGGATATAAACAAGTGTAGATACAGGGGTATACAGTAACCTTGCAGAATTTAAAATTTATGCCGATTGCCTTTCATCATACTCATGGCTTTCGCCATCATTTTTTTCTCATTGAGTTTATTCCCTTTGCCAAAGCCGCCAAACATTTTTTGAAGTTTACCCATACCACCCATCATTTGGCGCATTTGTTCAAATTGTTTTATATATAGATTGACCGTATGTAAATCCATGCCGCAGCCTTGAGCTATACGTTTTTTGCGGCTTGTATTCATAAGTTGATGGAATTCTCGTTCTTCAGGGGTCATACTTTGAATAAATACTTCAATTTTTTTAAATTCCGTGTCGGCTGCGTGTGAAATTTTTTCTCTATCTGCTTGTTTAATATTCATTCCCGGAATCATTCCAAGAATTTGGTCCATAGAACCGAACATTTTCATTTGTTTTTGCATATTTAAAAAGTCGTTATATGAAAATTCGGCTTTTTGCATTTTTTCTTGCATTTTTAGAGCTTCTTTTTCATCAAAAACCTCTTGAGCGCGCTCAACAAGTGAAACAATATCTCCCATTCCCAAAATTCTTGTTGCCATACGTTCAGGGTAGAAATCTTCCAATGCGTTGAGTTTTTCACCTGTTCCCGTAAGTTTAATGGGCTTTTGGGTGCAATGAACGACAGATAATGCCGCACCCCCTCTGGAATCACCATCAAGTTTGGTTAACACAAGTCCTGTCAATCCGATTTGGGCATCAAAATTTTCTGCAACGTGGACGGCTTCTTGTCCTGTCATTGCATCGATTACAAGGAGTTTTTCATGCGGTTGATAAACCCTGTCTATGATTAACAGTTCTGACATCATCTCGGTATCTATTTGAAGACGTCCTGCTGTATCAAGGATTAAAACATTAAAACCGTTGTTTTTTGCATAAGTAATTGCCTGTCCTACAATTCCTTGAACATCAACAGAACCGTCAACAGAAAATACTTCACAATTTATTTCTTGTCCTAATGTTTTTAATTGTGTAATTGCTGCCGGACGGTATACGTCACAAGCAACAAGTAAAGGATTTCTGCCCTCTTTTTTTAATTTAAC
>CAMOQI010000006.1 GCA_946622835.1 uncultured Candidatus Melainabacteria bacterium | reverse complement strand
AATATTCTTAAATTATTTAATAAGGAAAATAACTTAGCGAATGCGGAAAATGAGGTTGGACAAATTGGTTTGTTTAATCAAGAAGTGTCAAAGACCGGACAATTGGGGCTTTTTGCACAAGCTGTTCAGGCGGAGGTTAATAAGCAAGAATTTTTATTTGACTCCAAATTGATTACGGACAGCTCTGACTTGGATGAGATGATTGAACGAATTAAACAGTCAAAGCTTGTTGCGATGAATTTTTTTTCAAATATTGTTACCCCTATTGAAATAAAAACCTATGGTATTGCTTTTGGAATTGATGAAAGTTATCAGTTTGACGGAGATAAGTTTGTTAAAAAATCGGATTCTGATTCTTTAAAAGTTTATTATATCCCGCTTTTACACAATTTTGAAAATAAACTTGGAACGGATTACGTTATATCTAAATTAGCTCCGATTTTTGAGGATTCTGATATTAAAAAGTGTCTTCACGATTATAAATCTCAGATTTGTGCATTGAGGCAATTTGGGGAATATGGTTTGGGTGGTGTTGTTTTTGATACAATGCTCGCGTCATACATATATGATTCAAACGCGAATAGTGCTTTTGATATTCAATGTATGGAACAAATAGAGCATATCCTGCCAACAGTTGTTTCTGATTCTAAAAAGTCTTCTTTTCTTGACAATGATGTCGAAACTCTAAAAAATTATGTAGGTGATGTTGTTTCTTCTTTATTTAAGTTAACTCAACATTGGACTGAAACTTTAGATGAGTCCGAGTTTAAAATATTAAAAGATATTGAGCTTCCTCTGGCGAATGTTCTTTCTGATATGGAAATTGCGGGTGTTAGTGTAGATTGTAATTACTTAAGTAATTTATCAGATGAATTCGATAAACATATTTATAAGTTGGAAAAAGAAATTTACGATTTGGCCGGTGAAGGATTTAATATAAATTCACCAAAGCAAGTCTCCCATATATTATTTGATAAATTACAGCTTAAACATGGCAATAAGCGCGGGAAAAATAAGAATTCGACGGGGGCGGATGTTTTAAATGCTTTAGCGCAAGAGTATAAAATTGCCGCTTTGATATTGGAGTACAGAAAGTATACTAAGCTTAAATCAACATATACAGAGGCTTTGCCGTTGTTGGTAGATAAAAAAGACGATAGAATTCATGCCTTTTTCAATCAAACCGTAACAACAACAGGCAGACTATCTTCCTCAAACCCAAATTTGCAAAATATACCGATTAGAACAGAGGAGGGTAATAAAATCCGAAGGGCATTTATCCCTTCAGATAAGAAGGATTTTTTAATTTTATCTGCGGATTATTCTCAAATAGAATTAAGGCTCTTAGCTTATGTCTCGGGAGATGTAAATTTGATTAACGCATTTAATTCGGGTATGGATGTTCATACTTTGACTGCATCAAAAGTGTTTGAGGTTCCGATAAGTGAAGTGACAAAAGAAATGCGTTACAAGGCAAAGGCTGTTAATTTCGGTATAGTTTACGGGCAAAGCAAGTATGGTTTAGCAAAATCGTTAAAAATTTCGCCAGTTGAGGCTCAAACATTTATTGATAAATATTTCCAAACATATCCTCATATAATGTCATATATGGAGGATATGGTTAAAATTGTTGAACAAGAGGGTTATGTTTCTTCGATATTTGGCAGGCGTCGTAATTTAGAAAAAGAAATAAACAGCCCTAATGCGATGATAAGGGAATTTGCAAAGCGTGCAGCGATAAATCATCCGATGCAGGGTTCTGCTGCGGATTTGATTAAAATTGCGATGATTGACTTTTCAAATGCATTAAAAAAGAATAATTTAAAATCAAAACTTATTATGCAGGTTCATGATGAGTTGGTGGTTGAGGTTTATAAACCGGAATTGGAAAAGGTAAAAGAGCTTGTTGTATCTTCTATGGAATTAAATCAGCCATTGAAGGTTAAGCTTGTAGTCGATGTAAATGTAGGTGAATCATGGCAAGAATCATAAAAAAAATTATATGTATTACATGTTTTTTGATGTTAACGTTTTCATCTCCGGCATATTGTGTTGGAGAACAAATGAGCCTTAGTACTTTGATTACTGCTCAAAATGTCCCTTTTGAAAATTGTTATAAAGTTTTTAATACGGATAACGTTTCATTGTTTTTCTTAACACTTTCTGCAATTAATGCTAATCGTTTTGAGATACATGAAATACAATCAAGGTCAGGGTATGTGTTATTCACGGCGGTTAATAAGCCGTTTTTGGCGTCAGTCTCAAATGTTAATAGAAATCAAGGACTTTTGAGAATTACTCCTGCTGACGGAAATTATTATTTTCAACCGGGGATTGTTTTAAATATATTTAAATTTATTGAGATAAATTTGGATAAAAAGCCGCAAATCCTGTTTTAGTATTTTAGTTTAAATTTTTAAATGCGTCTTTAATTATGCTTGAAATATTATATTCTGAGTCTTCTCCATCTGTCGCAAGCCATATTAAATATTCAATATTTCCTGCGGGTCCTTTTATGGAGGAATAAGTCAATCCTTTTATTCTGTAATTCAGAGATTTTGCGAATTCAACAATGTTTGAAATTACTTCATTGTGTGTAGCGGGGTTTTTTATAACTCCGCCTTTTTCAACTTTATCTTTTCCTGCCTCAAATTGTGGCTTTATAAGACAAATCATTTCATGAAATTCCGGATTTAGAAGTGATTTAAGGTTTTTAAGCACTTTTGTCAGGGAAATAAAAGATAAATCACTAACCAAAAGATTGGCAATTTCGTCTTCTGGATTGTAAATATCTTTCAGTGTGCAATTTTTTAAATTTGTTTTTTCTATAGTTTTCACACGTTTATCTGAGCGAATTTTCCAATCCAATTGTCCGTATCCTACATCAACAGCGTAAACAAATCCTGCCCCGTTTTGTAAGAGGCAGTCGGTAAAACCTCCTGTTGATGCTCCCGCATCAAGGCAAACTCTTTCTTTTACGTCAAAATTAAATGTATCAAGTGCTTTTTTTAATTTAAAACCGCCTCTGGATACGTAAGGCATGGATTTTACAACGATATCATATTCTTTATTCGGATTTATTTGGAAGCCGGCTTTTGTAATATATTCATCATTGATTTTGACATTTCCTGCAAGAATTGCTGATGCAGCTTTGCTTTTTGTATCAAAATAACCTAAATCTGTTAAATATTTATCTAAACGTTCTTTATTTGGCATTTAGGTTAAAAATCCTTTCAGCGTTTTCTGTTGTAATTTTTGCAATTTCGTCGACGGTTGTACCTCTTAATTTTGCAATATATTCTGCAACATATTTTACATAAACCGGCTGATTTTCTTTCCCCCTAAACGGAACAGGAGCAAGATAGGGATCATCAGTTTCCAGAAGCAAATATTCTAACGGTATATCTTGAGCAACTTCTTTCGCCTTTATTGCATTTTTAAATGTTACAACCCCGCCAAGAGCAATATAAATCCCTTCTTTTATGCACTCTTTAGCAAATTCAAGGCTTCCTGAAAAACAGTGCATTATTGCTATAGAATTTTTGTTATGTTCTTTAAGAATATCAAGAGTATCCCCGTGGGAGTCTCGAGAATGTATGTTAATTGGGAGATTCATTTGATTAGCAAAATCTATCTGTTTTATGAAGATTTCTTTTTGCAGTTCTTTATATGTTTTATCCCAATAATAGTCAAGCCCGATTTCTCCTATTCCTATGATTTTAGGGTTGTTTTTGATGATATTTTCCATATCGGACAGCGTTCTATTGCTGAAAGTTTTTGCTTCTTCAGGGAAAACTCCGACATATCCGAATACGTTGTCGTATTTGTGTATAAACTTATCAACATCAAAAATGTCTTGCGCTGTGCTTGACGGAACAATTGTTATAATTTTATTATCTTGTGCAGCTTTTATTGCCTCATCAATATTTGTTTGTCGAAGCATATTTGCGTGCGAATGAGTATTTATGATAAAAGGATTTTTCATAAAAATATTATATCATAATAAAAAGACTCCGATTGGAGCCCTTTTTATTAATATTTTTCGAGATATCTATCAAGTTCCCATTTAGAAACATAAGTTCTAAATGATTCCCATTCTTTCTTTTTAGATGTCATAAATTCTTTAAAGATATTTTCTCCAAGAGCGGCCTGCGCTACAAGAGATTTATCCATACACTCAAGTGCTTCGGCAAGGCTGCCCGGTAAAGAATCAATTCTTTGTTTTTTACGTTCTTTTGATGTTAGTTTGTAGATGTTACTTTCAACAGGAGCCGGCGGGTCAATTTTGTTTCTGATACCGTCAAGGCAGCTTTCTAAAATGGCAGCGAAGGCCAAATACGGGTTACAAGCAGGATCAGGAGATCGCAACTCTACTCTTGTGGATACTCCGCGTTTTGCCGGAACTCTTAAAAGTGCGCTTCTGTTTGCCAAGGACCACGCCAAATATACAGGTGCTTCATATCCGGGGACTAAGCGTTTGTAACTGTTTACGACGGGATTTGTGATAGCGGTAATACTTTTAACATGTTTTAGCATACCGCCTATTGCATATTTTGCCTCGTCTGAAAGTTGGTATTCTGAGTCTTCATCATAAAATGCATTTTTACCATCTTTAAATAGTGAAACGTTGCAGTGCATCCCCGAACCGTTAATTCCAAATATCGGTTTCGGCATAAATGTTGCATGCAGGTTATGTTGTGCAGCAATTGCTTTTACAGCTATTCTAAATGTTGTAACGTTATCTGCTGCGGTTAAAATATCTGCATATCTAAAATCAATTTCGTGTTGCCCGTCAGCCCCTTCGTGGTGGGACGCTTCTATATCAAAGCCCATTTCTTGAAGAGTTAAAACAATATCGGCTCTCACGTCTTCACCTAAATCATCGGGACCGGCATCATAGTATCCCGCGTGGTCTTGAGTGGTTGTTGTGATATTTCCGTTTTCATCTTTAGAAAACAGAAAGAATTCGGCTTCGGGCCCAATATTCATTGAAAAACCGAGTTTTTTTGCTGATTCCATAATCCTTTTAAGGTTACATCTCGGGCAGCCTTCAAATGGGGTGCCGTCAGCGTTATAAATATCACAAATTAATCTTGCGGCATTAACTCCGTCTTTATTTCTCCAAGGTAAAATTTGAAAACTGTTAATATCAGGATGGAAAAACATATCGGATGTTTCTATGCTTCTAAAACCTTTTATTGACGAACCGTCAAGCATTATTTCATTGTTTAATGCTTTTTCGATATGCTCGGAAGGGATGGTCATATTCTTTACCTGACCGTTTATATCAACAAACTGAAGTCTTATAAATTTGATATTGTATTCTTTTATAAAACCTTCAATATCATCTTTAGTAAACTGTCTTCCGTCTAATCTTGTATATTTAAAATCTGTCATTAAACCCTCTTTTCTCAAATTTTTAACTATTCTTTAACTATATAAATATTGGCATAAAAGGTCAATATATTAAGTTGATTCTACTTTTGTTCAATTATCTTATTGTTATCATCAACAATAACGATGGATGGTTTAAATTCGTTAATTTCTGTTCTATCAAGATGAGCGTACGTAACAATAATAACTTTATCCCCTTTTTGAACTTTTCTGGCAGCAGCGCCGTTAAGACAAATTTGTCCGGAATTTTCCTCTCCTTTTATAACATAGGTTTGAAATCTTTCTCCATTGTTGACATTTAAGATTTCAACTTTTTGCCATTCTTGAATATTTGCAGCTTTAAGCAGTGCGCTGTCAATAGTTATTGAACCGACATAGTTTAGATTTGCATCAGTGACGGTTGCTCTGTGTATTTTTGAATGTAAAAACTCAAGTAACATAATTTACCTCTGAGTATATTATACTACAAACAAAATAAGGTAAATAATTTAAATTGTGACAATAGCTTTGACAACCTTATAAAGTTCTTCAATCTTGTCGCTATCATCTTTGACGGAATTTATTATTTCGTGTAATTGCTCAACGAGTTCATTTGTGGGGCGCAGGTGTTCCGCGTTAAATAATTCATTTAACGGAGTATCCAAGCATTCAAGTAATCGTTCCATTATATTGACCAAAAATATAATGATATGGCTGAATTAAGACGACCGGTTACGTATCAAGATATAAGAGAATTTTATGCAAACGGCGGTAAGGGTATAAGATAAAATAGGTTTTGTATCCGGTTTAAAAGAGGCTGATTTTCAGCCTCTTTTTATTTCGTATTTTCTACTGTTTCAATGATTATGCTTATTGCTTCATTTGGGGTTAGAACTTGTTTTTCGCCGGTTGCACGTGTTACAAATTCTACATTGCCGTCTGTTATTGTTTTTCCGACCGTAATTCTAAACGGGAAACCTATAAGGTCAGCATCTTTAAATTTTACACCTGGGCGTTCTGCTCTGTCGTCTAATACAACTTCAACTCCGTTTGATTTTAGTTTTTCATATATCTCATTTGCAACGGAAACTTGTTGTTCATCGTTTTCGCTTACAGGTACAACAACAGCATGATATGGCGCAATTGCTAAAGGCCATTTTATTCCCCATTCGTCATGGTGTGCTTCAACCGCAGCAGCAGCTGTTCTTGTGACGCCAATCCCGTAACATCCCATAATATACGGTTTTGCTTTCCCTTCTGCATCTAAGAACACTCCGTTCATCGGTTGAGAGTATTTTGTTCCCAATTGAAAAATATTTCCGACTTCAATTCCTCGGGTTACCTTTAGTGGTTTACCGCATTGAGGACAGAGTTCTCCTGCTTCAACAAGACGAATATCCGCATATTTTAATTCGCTCATTCCTAAATCGCAAAGGTTTGCACCTACCATATGAACATCTGTTTGGTTCGCTCCGACGACAAAATTTTTCATATCTTTTACTGTGTTATCGGCAATTATTTGTACATCATTCATCCCTTTAGGTCCGATAAATCCGGGCACTGCACTAAATCCGTGGTTTTGCATAAGTTCTGCTATTTCTTCAGAGGTTGCAATTCTTATATCAAGTCCGCCTATGGCATTTAAAAGTTTGGTTTCTTCTGCTGCTTTATCAGCCCGTATTAATGCAATAATCGGTTTTTTATCAACTATGTATACTAAGGATTTTAAAATTAGTGTTGATGGTATATTTAAGAATTCTGCCAGCTGTTCTATTGTGTGGCAATTAGGAGTTGGAATAATTTCGGTTTTATTAAAATATTCTTTTCCGTCTGTCACAGCCTCCGCTAGATTTGAGATTGCATGGTTTGAATTTGCGGCATAATCACAATCATCACAATAAAATACGTCGTTTTCTCCTGCATCGGTATCTGTTATAACCATAAATTCGTGAGAAACATTTCCGCCTATCGCACCCGAATCAGATTGAACGGCTTTTGTATCAAGTCCGCATCGATTAAATATATTCGTATATGCTTGCCACATGTTTTGATATTCTTTTTCAAGATCTTCTTGGGTTGCGGCAAAAGAATAGGCATCTTTCATAATAAATTCGCGCCCTCGCAAAAGCCCAAAGCGAGGTCTGCGCTCATCTCTGAATTTTGATTGAATTTGGTATAAATTAACAGGTAACTGTTTGTATGATTTTAAAGCATCTCGGGCAATTGCTGTTATAATTTCTTCATGAGTCGGACCAAGGCACATTTCACGTCCATGGCGGTCTTTTAATCTCATTAATTCACCGCCGTAGGCTCCCCATCTGCCTGATTCTTCCCATAGCTCTTTTGGTTGAACAAATGGCATTAAAAGTTCTTGCGCACCTGCTTTATCCATCTCGTCGCGAATAATTGTTTCTATTTTTTTTAATACACGCCACATTAAGGGTAAAAAGTTATAAACTCCTGATGTTAATTTTCTTATATAACCGGCACGTACAAGCAGTTGATGAGATACAACTTCAGCATCTGATGGTGTTTCTCTCAGTGTTTGTACGAATAATTGTGACATTTTCATTGTGCTATTCCTCATTTATATTTCGTCGTACTTTAATTTTATCATAAACAGAAATAATCAAAGCTGAATTGTTAAGAATTCCAATCACGAGCGTCATTTAGTTCGTTTTTGACTGCTTGTACCGGAATTGATAGGGTATGGTAATACTTTATAGCTTTGCTCAAATATGATATGTATTCTTCTTTATCAATGTTTTTGTATGCCATTGCAGCAAGATAATACGTATCTCCTGTCGGTTCTGCCTGAGCTATACAATTTGTGATAGTTTGAACCGCTAAATCATACTTTTTTTCTTTAAGATATAGTTTTGTTAGTACTGTGTAAGCTTCTGTATCTTTAGGATTCATCTTTAATGTTTTTTCGAGGTTTTCAATTGCAAGAACGTTGTTTCCTTCTTCATTGTAAATAGACGCTAAATTAAAAAACGCCCAGCTGTAATCAGGAGAAATACTTATAACTTTATTAAATTCATACTTGGCTGAATCGCTGTCCCCAAGTTCTTTGAATATATTACCTATATAAAAATGAGCATATAAGTCTTCGTCATTTATGTCGATTGTTTTTTGAAAATTTTCAATTGCGTTTAGGTAATCCTTCTGCTTAAAGTATGCCATACCTAAATTGAAGTATGTGTTTGAGTCGTTGCTGTCTTCTTCTAAGACAGTATTAAAACAATCAATCGCATCTTTGTATTCTTTTAGTTCTGTAAGAACAAGTCCTAAATTGTATATAGCATCCGTATAATCAGGTTTTATTTCAAGCGCTTTGCGATACATTTCTTTCGCTTTTATAAAATTCTTAAGCTTTTCATATACAATTCCGAGATTATAATAAATTCCCTCGTCGTTGCTGAAGTTTTTGGAAAGATAAAGGAGATGCTTAAGTGCTTCTTCGTTAAAACCAAAGTCTATAAGTTGAACCGCAAGTTCTCTTCTTAACTGAAAGTCTTGCGGATCATTTTTTAACAAAGTTTGCAATTCTTCTATTTTATCAAGTTTTGACATAGAATCCTTATATTACCGGAACATCAATCGGGTCAACCAAAATTACACGTATGATATCGTCTTTGTTAATATTGACGTGTTCTCCTTTTTTGATTAAATCGGCAATGCTTCCGTAAACAAAGTATCCGGCCGTTCCAAAAGCCCCGCCCAGTGCTCCTATTGGAATGGTTAAGAATTTCCAACCTGTGTCATTTGCAACGTCATCGCCCCATTCAACTGCATTTTTTGTGATGTTTGCTGATTTGCTACAGGTTTTTCTCCACGCATCTCCGTAGCCCCTTGTTGTTGTAATTCCGCCGTCAGCAGTCATATCGGTTCTGCCTGTTACATTTAATGACAGAGGTAATTGTCTGCCGTTTGGAGTCACAACATGATCAAAATTCAGATATAAAACTGCACCTTTTGAAAGCCTTTTTGGAAGTGCAATCCCTTTTATATCACCTCTTATAATGGAGCCGGAAGGAAGAATAACATCATCGTCCGCGGTTTGATCGGTTACAAGCATTGCGGAAAATGCGCTTCCTGTAGTGTTGTATTGCGTGTTTATACTGTTTAGCATTTTTAGTTCAAGTATTGTTCCTGCAGGCATTCTTTTTGTTTTTGCCTTAGCGTTAAACGGTGCGGCAAATGTTAGTTGTATTGATATAACTAAGCATAGTACTATCCCAAATATTTTTTTTATCATAATTAATTCCTTTTTCTTTCACTGTTGATATTAGCATATAATTTTCAGTTTGTAAAATTTCTTCAAGGATTGAAAAATTTCTTTTTATATTATAATATTACCATATTATATATGTGTAAAGGGAGGAGAAATGGAAATTAAAAATATTGCGGAAATTGGTGTTTTTGGCGGTTCGGGTTTTTACAGCTTCTTGGAAAATATTGAGGAAATAAGCGTAGATACTCCATATGGTAAGACAAGTGATAGCGTTTTTGTAGGTAAGATAGGCGCTCATAGGGTTGCGTTTATGCCGAGGCACGGAAGAAATCATTCTATTCCCCCTCACCTTGTTAATTTTAGAGCAAATGTCTGGGCTATGAAACATTTGGGTTGTAAAAGGGTTATATCACCATGTGCTGCGGGCAGCTTGCAAAAAGATGTTAAGCCCGGTGATTTTGTAATTTGTGATCAGTTTGTAGACTGGACTGATGGTAGAAAAACAACATTTTTTGAGGGGCCGGTTGTTCAACATCCTTCTCCTGCTGATACCTATTGTCCAGAGTTAAGAAATCTCGCTATAAAAACAGGAAGACAGTTAGGGATTACTATTCATGATAAAGGTACTGTGGTCGTTATAAACGGACCCAGATTTTCTACCAAAGCCGAATCGGCGTTTTTTACAAAACAAGGGTGGGAAGTTATCAATATGACAGCGTATCCCGAAGCTTATCTTGTTAAAGAGATGAATATGTGTCCGCTTAATATTTCTTTAATAACGGATTATGATGCTGGTCTTGTCGGTGATGTTCCGCCTGTTTCTCATGAGTCGGTTATTAAGGTCTTTAACGATAATGTGTCTAAATTAAAGTCGTTATTATTTACAATGATTGAACAAATTCCTCAAACTCAGGAAAATTGTGAATGTTCAAAATCGACAAATTTAGATTTGTAATTCGGAGTTATTATGGCAAAATTTATAATTTTTATTGCAAGGTTTTTAAATTTATATTTGTATTTTATTTTGGGGGCGTGTCTTCTTTCATGGATTCCAAATATTAACCCGCAGTACCCTTTGTTCAATTTGATATTTAAATTTGCCGGAGCCGGAATTTTGCCTCCGGTGTTAGGCTTTGACTTGGGGCCTGCTTTATTGATGGTTATTTTGGCATTAGCTTGGAGCGGGCTTGAAAAATTATATGCAAAATTTTATGCTCCTAAACAGCAAGACATTGTTGTTTTATCAAAAGAGGAGTTTATAGAAAAGATGAAAGAACTTAGCAGCCAAAATGAACCTGAAAAGGAGAGACAAGATGATGATAATTAGTGCAATAAATACTTTTTTTCAAATTTATATGTGGATGATTCTTATAAGATGTTTCTTAACTTGGATCCCGAATTTGAACTGGGATAATCCGATTTTGTTCGGTTTGCGCTCAGCAACTGATGTTTATTTGGATTTGTTTAAAAAGATTATACCGCCTATTGGAGGATTTTTAGATATTTCTCCTATCGTTGCGGTGTTTGCTTTGGTATTTATTCAAGCCGGCATAATTATAATGTTACAATTAGTCTTTAGAGCTATAGGAACTTTATTATGAAAATTGTGATTTATGGAGCTACAGATATGGGTTGTCTTGTGGCAACTGAATTTTTTGAAGATCATGACATAACTGTGATTGACAAAGAAGAAAATCGTACGGAAGAATTTGATAAACTTGATATAAGTTTTGTTCAAGGTAATGCTTCTGATATTTCAATATTGAAAAGTGCTGAGATTCAAGATGCGGATGTTTTTATTGCATGCACTAATTTGGATGAATCAAATATAGTTGCTTGTCTTACTGCTAAAAAGTTGAGCGGAGTAAGAACAATATGTTTTGTATCAAATGAAGAGTATAAAAACACAATGGAGCCTAATAAAGCAAATGATTTTATGGGTGATTTTAACATTGACTATGTTATTTGGCCCGAGGAGCTTTTGACACAGGAGTTGTTTAGGATAGTTACTGTTGCTCATGCTTTAGATGTTGAAAATTTTGCCGATGGTAAGGCAAGATTGTTGGAATATAGGGTTAAACCTGCATCATCAATTGTCGGAAAAATGGTGAAAGATTGCGGTTTTACAAATGATACGGTTATCGTTGGGATAAAAAGAGGAGATTTGCTTTTTGTCCCAAACGGTTTGACTGAAATTAATGAAGATGACAAATTGATATTTATGGGAACTTCACGCTCGTTGGATGTTCTGGCCGGAACTTTTTTCCATGAAAAGGAGAGAGTTAAATCTGCAGCTATTATAGGCGGCGGTAAGGTCGGTGCTATGCTTGCAAAAAGTCTTGAAGTTATGAAAATTAAAACTAAAATTATTGAAAAAGATTATGACAGATGTGAAGTTTTATCTGAAAACCTTAATTCGACTATTGTTTTAAACGGTGATGGTACGGATTTGAAGTTGTTGAATGAAGAGGATATTGGCTCTTGTGATGTTGTGATATCGGTGACAAATAATGATGGAAGGAATCTTTTATGTTCTCTACTTGTTAAGCAGCTTGGTGTTAAAAGGGTTATTGCAAGGGTTTCTAAAGTGTTGAATATTCCTCTGTTTGAAAAAGTCGGAATAGATGTTGCGGTTTCTCCGAAAACTACGGCGATTAATGAAGTTAAAAATGATATTGATGAGGCGGATGTCGATATTTTAGCAACAGTTGAGCAGGGTGAAGCTGAAGTTTTGGAAATACTTGTTAAAGAGGAGTTTCATGAAAAGTTTGTAAAAGATATAAGGTTTCCGGCTCCTGCAATTATCGGTGTTATACAACGCAGAAACAGGGTTATTATTCCAAAAGGAGATACTCAGATTAGACAGCATGATATTTTAATTGTCTTTACAAAGGCTGAAAATGCCCAAGAAATAAAGGAGCTTTTCAAGGTAGTATAATATGCGTGTAAATTATGTATCAAATGCTTTGGGTATAATTTTGACGGATATAAGTGTTTTTACGGTTATTCCTGTTCTTGTTGCTTTGTATTATAAGGAATGGAATTGCGGGCTGTCGTTTCTTGCAGCAGGCGGTTTTGCTCTGTTCTTGGGGCTTATCTTTAAATTTAAAGATAAAAAGCATGCCAATCTTGAAACCTTAAATGATATAAAACGCTCGGAAGCTCTTATTGTTGCCTCTTTATCTTGGATTATTTTCGGATTTATTGCTTCTTTACCTTTTATTCTAAATGGTTTTAATGTTGTTGATGCAATATTTGAGGGGGTTTCCGGAATTACGACTACGGGAGCTACTATTTTGACGGATTTTAATATACCAAAAGCTTTATTGTTTTGGCGCTCGTTTACTCAATGGCTTGGCGGTATGGGAATTATTGTCTTATTTGTCGCAATCTTGCCACAGTTTGCTGTTGCAGGGCGACAAATGTTTTTTGCCGAAGCTCCGGGGCCGACGGAGGAAAAATTTACTCCAAGAATTAGGAATACAGCGTCTGCCTTGTGGATTGTTTATACCACTTTGACTTTGTTGTGTGCATTTTGTCTTTGGGCTGCCGGTATGCCTGTATTTGATAGTATATGTAATTCTATGTCAACACTTTCTGCGGGCGGATTTTCTCCTAATCCGAATAGCATTGGCGGTTATAATTCTAACTTGATAGTTTTTATTGTCACTGTTTTTATGTTTATCGCGGGTATTAGTTTTATAACTCAGTCTAAGGTTCTTACGAAATTCGATATAAGACCTTTATGGAGAAGTGAAGAACTCAGACTTTATATTAAAATAATTTTAGCTACTGCGATATTTTTGGCTTCAATTTTGTATATAAAAGGTAATTTTTCTGTTGGGCATTCTGTTTCTGCCGCCTTTTATCAGGTACTTTCACTTGCTACCTCTACCGGAAGTTCAAGTGAGAATTATCACTTTTGGGATTTGGATGCAAAATTGGTTCTTTTCTTTGCCATGTTTATTTCATCTTGTTCCGGATCTGCAGGTGGCGGTGTGAAATTAACAAGGTGGCTTTTAGTCGGGAAGTATATAAAAAATGAAATGTATAAAATACTTCATCCTAATGCGGTTATGAGTGTTAAAATTGATAAGAGGGTTGTTTCTAATGACGTGTTGAAGCAAACTTTGTTTTTTATGTTTTGCTTCTTTATAATATTTGCTTTATCTGCTTTGATTATTACATTTAAGGAAGATAATCTTGTTATTGGAACAAGTGCTGCTATTGCTTCTTTGGGGGGTATTGGTCCGGCTTTTGGCTCTGTAATTGGACCAATGGGTAATTATTCATCTCTATCGGAGTTTACAAAATTTGTTTTGATAATTAACATGTTGGTTGGTCGTTTGGAAATTATCCCGTTTTTGGTGTTATTTCATAAAGATTTTTGGAGTTCTAGATAGTTGTTTTGTGGATGATAGCAATATTTTCTACATGGTAGGTGTGGCAGAACATGTCAACCGGCTGAACTGATTCCACCTGACACCCTAAGTTGATTAAATGTTTTAAATCTCGTGCTAGAGTTGCAGGATTGCAGCTAACGTAGATTATTGTCTTTTTTGTCAGTCTAAAGGCATTATTTAAAGATTCTTCGCTGCAGCCTTTTCTTGGCGGGTCAAGGATTATAA
>CAMOQI010000005.1 GCA_946622835.1 uncultured Candidatus Melainabacteria bacterium | reverse complement strand
TATGAAGCCGTACAAAAAGAAGGCGAAGCAGCCCAAAGTGCAAATTCGGAAAACGCATCTTCTTCATCTGATTCATCATCAAACGACAATGGCGACGACGATGTAATTGATGCCGAATACGTCAAAGAATAAGGGGGGGTAAATGTTGCTACCAATGGTGGTAATATTTCCAAAGCCCATGCAGTAAATAAGTGTAGTTTATTACCATAAACTAAATAAAAGACCGTTCCATACCGGAACGGTCTTTCCACGTATTGACTGAAAATGTTTTAGCGGTTAGAATTAATTTGAATTGAAACAAGGGGGAATTGTTTATGGCGAAGATTGCACCAAAAGGGAAAAAGGTTACAGGGACAAAGAAGAAAGATAAGATAACATGGGCAAATACAAGTGCGTGGAAAAAGAATTTAACAGTAAAAGCCGGTGCCGGTAACGATATTATAAATTTCAAAAAGAGCAAATATAAAAACAAATTATACGGTGATGCCGGAAGTGATAAAATATATGGCGGTTCGGGCAATGACTCCATTTGGGGTGGTAAAGGCAACGATACAATCAATGCCGGGAAGGGAAATAATACCCTGTATTTTGTAAAAGGTGACGGTAATGATACAATATTGAACGGAAAGGGAAATGATACTCTTATTTTTTCAGCCGTAAACTTTTCAAGTCTGAAATTTAGCAAAAGTGGTAATAACTTGATAATTAAGGGTTACGGCTCATCAACAGATTTTGTAACGATAAAAGATTATTACCTTTCAACCTCTGCAAAGACAATAAAAACAAAGGATAAAACTATTTCTATTGCAGATGCAATCAAGCCATCCGATTTTACCCCTGTCACTCCGGATACCCCTCCGGAAGAACCTGATGGAAAACACACAATAGGTACAAATGGTAATGATATATTGTACGGAACAAGTAAAGATGATATTATTCACGGTAAATTAGGTGCTGATAAAATATATGGTTATGGCGGAAATGACATATTAGAATCATTTATTGATGCTTATATTGATGGTGGAGATGGTGATGATTATATACGAGTGGAATATGGTTTTTCTACAATAAAAGGCGGAGATGGCAATGATACAATAAATTCGTACGGTCCTCATAATGAAATAACCGGCGGAGATGGTAATGATTCTATAAATAGTGGTTGTGCGTCATACATTGATGCCGGAGAAGGCAATGATACCATATATGCAAGTTATAATACTCCGGAAGCATCAACAATATACGGTGGAAAAGGTGATGATTCTATCTCAATCTCGACGAGATATAGCACAATATACGCAGGTATAGATGACGAAAATACTTTTTCCGGTAATGATAAAATATACATAAATAGCAGTGCTGAATATAACCATGTGTATTTAGAAGACGGAGATAATAATGCTACTATTAGTGGTACACATAATGAAATATATTCAGGTAGCGGTGATGATATAATAGATATTACTGGTAAGAATAATACTGTATATGCAGGCTCTGGTATTGATACAATAAAAGTTGGTAATTCTTCATTGAATAATATCATATATGGTGAAGCAGGAAATGATACATATAACATAGTCTTTAGCACATCATATACCTCTCAAAATACAATCTATGATAACTCTGGAGAAAATGATTCTATAGTCTTTGATGGTTATAATGCTTCAAGAAGACTAGATTTATCCTTTTATGTGAATGTTTATAAAGATAAATCTTATGACAGTAATTTAATTATATATAACAACTATAATGATAAATTAATTGTTAAAAATTATTTGAGTGATGGAAAAATTGAAACAATCAAATCCTCTAATAATTATGTAATTAATTATAGTGCATTGAATTCTATTATATCTGATGTTGGAACTTGGCTTTCTACAAGAACCTATGCAGATGTTCAAGCTGTTATTGACAGTGGTAATACGACAGATATTAATGCCGTTATATCCAAATTCACAACGGCTTGGGTTTCCGGTAGTTAAGTTTCTAGGTTATGCTTTAGCCTGACAAAGATATTTACCTCCAAGGTTTATATATGCTATAATCATTTTATGGAAGATAAAAAGGTTAAAATTTCAATAGCGCATTTGTATCCGAAATTGCTTAATCTGTACGGGGATTACGGAAATATTATTGTTCTTAAAAAAAGATGCCAATGGCGCGGTATAGAAGTTGAATTTGATGAAATAAATATTGGCGACAAGATTACAGACCATGACCTTTATTTTATCGGGGGCGGTCAAGATAAGCAGCAAGAAGATGTTGCCAAAGAATTATTAACTCATAAATCCGAACTTATCACACAACGTGATGACGGTGCGGTATTTTTGGGGATTTGCGGCGGGTATCAACTTTTTGGACATTATTATCAACCACATGATAAAGATAAATTACAAGGAGTTTCTTTAATTGACGCTTACACTGTTGCGGGGAAAAATCGTTTTATAGGAAATGTAACTGTTGAAACAGATTTTTTGCTGCCAAATACCCTTGTAGGGTTTGAAAATCATAGCGGACTTACATTCCTTGAAGGCGATACAAAGCCGCTTGGCACAACGGTTATTGGAAACGGAAATAACGGACAAGACGGCAGCGAAGGCGCAAGGTATAAAAACGTTTTCGGAACTTATCTTCACGGTTCACTGTTGCCTAAAAATCCGCATTTCGCCGATTATTTAATTACCCTCGCGCTTGAAAAACGATACAGGCAAAAAGTGGAACTTCCTCCGCTTGATGATACTTTTGAATATTTGGCACATAAGTCGGTTGTTGAAAAAGCATATTAATACAGAAAAGCCGCAACTTTGTTGCGGCAAAACCTATCTAAATTAAGTAAACACGAGAAATCATTAATATTTTGTCATTCTGAACTCGCTTGAGAACTTTTTGTTTATAATATTAGCAAATGTAGCATGATAACAAGCTTTCGCCCGTTAATTTCATTTTTTTCAGTGCTCTCATTTCTGTTTGACGGATACATTCTTTTGTTACGCCATAAAGGTTTCCGATTTCTTCCAAAGTATAGCGTTCTGTATCGCCCAAGCCGTAGCGCATTTTTACTATCTCTTGTTCTCT
This sequence comes from uncultured Candidatus Melainabacteria bacterium, assembly GCA_946622835.1. GTDB lineage: Bacteria > Cyanobacteriota > Vampirovibrionia > Gastranaerophilales > Gastranaerophilaceae > Zag111. The sequence goes on along the minus strand of CAMOQI010000005.1, from coordinate 13,971 downwards.
TTCTTTAAGGTTTGACAATACGTTTTGGATATCGTCTTTTAATCCTTGGTATTCGACATTTGCGCTGATGAGGGTTTTTTCATCCGCTAAAATATCTGCAACATTTAATTCTTTACCGTCACCTCTTTCCATGCCGTTTTCGATTGAAATGGTTTTGGTGTATGCGGATAAAAATGTTTCAATTTTATCAGGTGCGATATTCATTTTTTTTGCAACTTCTTCTGTTTTAACACTGGAATTTGTTTCTTGTTCCATTTGCGATTTAACTTTAGAAAATTTTGATAAAGTTTCTTGAATATAAACAGGGATTTTCATACAGTGAGATTGTTCTGAAATAGCTTTAAACATTGATTGTTTAACCCACCAACCTGCATATGTTGAAAATCTGTAGCCAAGTTTGTAATTGAATTTTTCAGCAGCAATCATAAGTCCCATGTTACCTTCTTGAATTAAATCGACAATCGGCAAGCTTGACATGTGGATTGCTTTTCTGGCAATTGTTATAACAAGTTTCAAATTTGCTTGGATAAGCTTTTGTTTTGCCTCCAAATCTCCTTGTTCAATTCTTTTTGCCAATTCTGTTTCTTCTTCTTGCGTTAATTGCGCATAAGCTGAAATCTCTCTTAAATAATTTTGTAAAACGGTGTCATTTGTCCCTTGGATAACTTCATTGTTTGCGGGGTTTGAATTTTTTGGGGTAACTTTCATTTCGATAAGTGAATCTTCTCTTCTCATAATAATACTAAACTCCTTCTGGTAAATGTAAGTAAACGTTTGATTGAAAGCATCAAAGCATCAGAACAAGGTCAAGTTGAAATATTCCCAACTCAACATCTTGCCCTAAATTTTTTGAGCTTTTGGGGCATTGATGTAAACACGAATAATATATACTTAGTATATACCCAAATATATACAAGGTGTGACATCATGTTAAAAAATGTTAAGAAATATTTTTGTAAAGTTATCTTAAATCCGCGAATTTATTGAGTTTTCATATTATAATGTTTATAAAAGGAGAGAAGAAAATGGGCATAAATCTGAAAGATAAGTTTCAAAATTTGAATAAAAAACGCATAAGTATAATATTGTTAATCGTAATATTATTCATAGTTGCAGGATTGGGCATTGCACAATATATTTCCGGCAAACAAAAAGCTAAACTTAATGCAAAACGGATTGAACAAATTGAGCAACAGGCAAAACTTATGCACAAACAGCAAAACGAGCCTCAGCCCAAAAAACCGTCTGAATATACTGTAGGCATGGACTATAATGACGCTATCAAGGGACATAAGCCGATTTTGGTTTTATTTTATGCGGATTGGTGCGGATATTGTATCAGATTCATGCCGATTTATGAAGAAATTTCCAAAAAATATGACGGAGATATTTTATTGGCAAAAGTAAACGTTGAAGACGAAAAATATCAACAATTAGTCAGAGAAATGGAGATTATGGGATTTCCAACAGTTTTTATAATTGATCCGAAGTATGATAACAAAGTTTTAATTGGTAATAACCATCTTGGTTCAGTTGAAAGTTTAGGGGTTGAGATAGACCGTTTTGTCAGAATCAGAAAACTTTTGGACGGTAAAAAATAATCAATTGCAATTAATCTTTTTAGAGGTATAATAACAGTGTTTCTGTTTTGGAAGCACTGTTATTTATGTTTTATGCGTCACTATAAAATTATTGGGGATTTACGTTGGAATTTTTATTAATATTTCTTAACAAAATGGAAAAATATAGCAATTTTAAAAAAAATTAGACTTCTTATATATAGAAGGTCATAGTAGGTGTAACATGGGTATTGAAAAGATTAAAGAATTAAAAGTTGAAAATGCGGCAAAAGCGATTGTGCATAATACGGGCACAACCGCGCAAAGGGCTTATTTATCTCAACCGAAAGATTCTGTAAGTTTTACCGGCGCTGCAGAGCCGCTTTTAAAAGTTTCAAGCGTATTAACCGAATCATTAAAACCGAGTCATCGCTCTTGGATTAACTGGATGAACTCTTTAGACTGGTTGAAAGGTGAAATCGGCGGTATTTTAATTACTGCTATTGGAACAGGATTGGTTGCACCTGTTTTTATCGGCTTTAACCCGTTTGTAAAGGCACCAAAAGATGCTACACCTGAACAAAAACAGGATATTAGCGACACCAAAAAATATACAGCAATGCGCCAGCCAATATCTGCGGTTTTAGCGATTATGTTCCAAGCAAGCGTACAAAAATACATTGATAAAGCTTTAGATAAAGTATTTAATGATGCTGATCAATCCAAAAAACAAATACTCAGTGCCGATCAAGCTGTATTAAATACTGATACATATATCAAAGGTTTGGTTAAAGACAATCTTAAAAAAGCCGGAGAAACAAAACCGTCATTTTGGGCTGCTTTATTCAGCAAAGATGCAAGAGTTAAAAGAAGTCTTTATAACGAAAAATTTAATAACAGCGTAAAAGAAATGCAAAAAAATCAGATGAAAGAGCTTGTCGATCATTTTGAAAAGTCAAATGAAATTAAAATAAATCCAAAATATGAAAGAGTCTTAGACAATGAAACAATGGCTGAAATTATCAATAAGCAAATTGATTCATACAAAGATGATGCTAAAAACTTGATGAAATCAGCAGATGAAATCACATATTATGCTAAGAAAGCAGAGATATTGATAACTAATCAAGAATACTTTAAAGAATTGGCAAATAAATTGCCGCTAAAAGAAATAGAAAATACTCAATTTAAAGGTATTGTATTAGATTTATTGCCTATAAAAGATATTAAAAATGCAAAAGATCCCAAAGTACTGGAAACTGTAAAAAAAGAAGCAGATGAAATATTAACAAAATTAATAGATAATCAGATAAAAGCAGGCAGTAAAAACCCCGATAGAATAGCTTTCTTGGAAGATTTGAAAGCTAATCCTGAAAAGCTTGTTGAAAAATGCGAAAATATTTCAAAAGAAGTAAAAGAATCTAAAAAAACTTTATACAAACAATTAACAGATACTGTTAAAGGATTGTATGAAAAAGAAACAAATCCTGATATCAAGGCAGAATTAAAAAGAATATTGAATAAGCCCAGAGATATTCGCGGAAACACGGTTTCAAGAATCTTACAAAGAATTGACTCGATACAAGAAATGTGTAAAAAAGAAGGCGGATATTCAAAAGAAAATTATATAGATGCAATGCTTAAAAAGAATAATATATTTGAAGAACGCATTGTAAAACTTGAAGAATGCAGAATTGCAGATCCTGCAAAAGCCGATAAAAATCTTGTAAGAGAAACAATAGACAAAATTGCAGAAACTTTGAAGTTTGACAGAAGTAAAAATCCTGCAAAAGCCGTTGCGCTCCAAGATACAAATACTTTTGGTACAGTGAAAGAAAAATTACTAAGAAAAGTGTATGAAGATGTTGCAAATGTATATAAAGGTTTAGTAAAAGAAAGTTACAGAAGCATCAACCAATTCTCGAAAATTGCAGTCGGTGCCGTAATTACCTTACCGATAACCTGTACGGCTTTGAACTGGGTATACCCAAGATTTATGGAATTATTCTTCCCAAAACTTGCGGGAGTGAAAAAAGCACAAACACAGCCTCAGGCTCAAAAGGATGGAGGTGATAAGTAATGAGTAAATTGATAAATGGCTTATCTACCGTAATGAGCTGGTATGACAATTCAAAACCGGCAGTAAAATTAGGCAAAAACTTTATTAAAAATCCATCAAAAGCTTTGGCGGCTGCAACAGTTACCTCAATTGTTATCAAAGACGGTATTGGCTGTGCGATGTATGTAACTCAAAGTTTAAATAATAAAAAGATTCCTGATGAAAAACGCAAATTCGTTGCAGCATTAGACCTTACAAACGGAGTTTTAATGATTGCCGCTCAAATTGCTATGTTTTTGGCAATGAGAAAGTACTCAGGTAAAATCTTTGATAAGGCATTTAACAGTTCATTCAATCCTCTGGCTAAATCAAATGCATTTTCAAGATTTAGAATGAAAGCTAATCTGTTGGGTGAAACAGTTTATAAGAAAATGGAAATCGGAAAAGAGTACGATGCATTCAAGAAAAAAGCAAATGAAGTATTCAAGTTTGTTTTGGATATTGCAGCTGCAACAATTGTAGGTAAACGTATTATCGTTCCTTTGATTGCAACACCACTTGCTAAAAAAGTTGAAAAACGAATGAATAACGGTGCAGAAAAAACCGAAGTTAATGCACAAAAACAGTCTACTGATGTTTCTATGCAAGGTAATAACGCATCTGAACAATCGGGCGCAGCCGGTCAAAATCTCGATACAGGCAGCACAAATCTTTTAGATAAATACAGACAAAAATAATTACATCTACTAATACTAAACGCCAAACCAAAGGTTTGGCGCTCTTCCTATTTTTGAATCAAACTTGTTTTATTCATCAATCTCATTATTTATATCGTTTACAAGTTTTTGGATATAATTTTTGACCGCAGGGGTGATAATTAAATCTGGTTCTGACATTGTAAAATCATCCAAAACCGTTATGGCTTTTCTTTTATTGCCCGCTTGCTCATACAACAATCCCAGCATTATTTTATCTAACGGAGCATCCGATTTTTCTTGATATGTTTTTAGTTTCTCATCTACCATATTTAAGTCTTTATAACACTTTGCAAGGTTTTCATAAAATTCAAAATTCAAATTGTATTGAGTCAACGCGTTTTGGAAACAATCTAAAGCCAAATTCGGATAACCGATTGTTATATAAACTTTACCTAAATTATTAAAATATGTGGCTGTCGCTTGTGTTTTTGGGTTTAAACTTATTGCGATTTTGAATTCTTGAATTGCCGCATAATAACATTTCTCCTCAACATACATAACCCCTAAATTATTGTGATAATACGCATTTTTAACAGGGTCAATTACGTATGTAACGATTGTTTTTGGCGCACACATAGCAGGAAGACCCATTAGGATTAAAAGTAATATTGTTAAAAACTTTTTCATCATCATCCTTTTAATTATTATTTTTTAAATTTCAAGTTCAAAACCTTCATATGACATATAAACATTTTTATACTCGGAAGCATATCTTTCCTTTATTGCCGATAATTTTGCATCATCATATGATGGTTCATAGTGGAAAAATACTAAATTCTTCGCTTCTGTTTGCTTCATAGCCTCAATTGCCATATCAAAGGTTGAATGTCCAAATCCTTGTTTTGGAGAATATGGATTCAGATAATCTTCTGCCGTATATTGAGAATCATGAATTAAAATATCGCAGTTTTTTGCAAATTTAGCAAATTTTTTATCCCCGCCCATATAACATTCTTTGTCTGTTGCATACACCACAGATTTATTCTTGTATGAAATTTTATATATCATAACTCCGTCTTTTGGATGTACATAAGACTTATAAAATGTTATTAAAATATCCTCTTCATCAGGATGAATTTCTTCATCAAAAATAAGCTGTGCATCACATTTCGGTTTAATAATTATCCCTTTTGCATTGTCAATATCTTGAATATCAAGCTTACACGCAATTTCTCCAAGTTCAATCGGAAAAGTCTTGCCAAAAACAAGTGTTGAAAGAGCTTCTTTCATATTAACATCAACAAAAGTCGAACCAAAAATTCTTATATTTGAAGTTTTTAAATGCAAAGGTTTAAAAAACGCCAACCCGAGTAAATGATCTTGGTGAATGTGTGAAATTAATATATTAGTCTTTATCGGCTCGCGATTTTCGACAATTGGAGAGGATGAAATATTTTCTTCCATCATATCATTCCCCGCAGAAACAATTCCTGTGCCGGCATCAAGAATTATTGTTTCGTCTTTTATTTTAATTTCAACACAGGAAGTATTGCCGCCAAATTGCAAAAAACTTCTGTCCGCAACCGGAAAACTTCCTCTTACCCCTCTAAATTTTACTTTAATATCGCTCATCTCAAATTCCTATTTTTTTAAAATTTCGTAAGTTCCTTTTTGATCGCTTTCTTCGCCTGTGTAGATTAGACTCCCAAATACAAGCATTTTAGCCATTTTTTGAATTGTTTTTTCACCTGTTTCATTCCATTCAAAATCAAATGTAACTTTATCTTTATAATTTGTAACTGTTACCGTTCTAAAAGCATTAGGATATGATACCAAAGCAGGGGAGTTAACATATAAAACATTTGCGCGTTGAGTAATTTTTGCCGCATGATAATGCCCTTGAAATACCCCGATTGGATTTTTATAGCTTTCAATTAATGCTTTTACGGCAGTTGCATTGCGCAGCCTGTGATTTGGGCTTGCAAAAGGTTCTATTACAGGAACATGCATATAAATTAGGACAACATCATTTTTTGCTCCGTCAAGTTCCTTTTTGAGCCACTTTAATTGTTCTTCGTCGACATACCCGTTAGAAGTTATTTCATCCGTTATAATATCATCCAAAACAATAACCTTATAATGTTTTTTAGGTTCAAATGAATAATAAGCTTTTTTAAATGTAAAATTTTCATTGGCATTTTTTATCATATCCAAATAAACAAGAGTTGTTAAGTAACCGCCGACACATCTGTCGTGGTTTCCGAACGCAAAATACCAAGGCGCATTTAAGTTTTGTAAGTGCGGAAGAACTGCTTTGAGTTCTTTTTCAAAAGATTTATCAATTAAATCTCCTGTTATCATTACAAAATCAATATCATTTTTTTCATTTATTTGAGAAATTGCATCATCTAAAAGCCTTGGAGATTCTCCGGTCATTTTGAACGTTGTATTTTGCCCGTTTTCCAAAAAATGTACATCACTTAATTGAACAAATTTAAGAGTGCTTGTATTTGTTCCGGAGCATGCCTGAAGCCCCCACAGCATACCAACAGTAAGACACAAAGTTACAACAGTATTTATAATTTTTGTGAAAAAACTTTCTTTTTTATCGTTGGTATTTTGTCTAGCCATCTTCTCCGCTTTCTAAAAGTCTTTTGATTTCATTGTATCTGTTTTCAAGATATTCGTCTTTTCCCGAAAGTATCAAAGCTTTATCAATATTATTTAATGCGCTCATGTAATCTTTAAGTTCGTAATCGCAATATCCCATATATTCATATATTTTTGAAGTTTGAATATCAGGTAAAATTTTTGTAAATAAATCTTTTGCTTGTTTAAATTCCCCGTTTTTAAATAATATTTTTGCCCTGTCAAATTGATATTCCGGACAATTATTTAAGGTTATTGCCAAATCATTATCTGCTTTTGCCGCATCAAGCATTCCAAGTTGAAATTCAATGCGGGACTTTATTGCATATGCCAAATCATCATTCGGGTTAAATGAAAGATATTTGTCGATTGGGTTAATTGCTGAATTATATCTTCCCATATCATACTGCGTAATTCCTAAAGCCAAATACCCCTGAGCAAACGCGGGTTTTGCCGAAACAGCTTTATTATAAGCATTTATCGCCTCACTGTAATTGTTTCTGTCTCTGAAGAAATTTCCAAGATAATAATAAGCAAGATACGCATTTTCCCCTTGGGTTCCCTGCATTAAGCTGCTGTATTCCATATCTTCGTTGCCCATCCTTTTGTATTCTTGAGCTTGTTTTATTGAAGGATTAACGGTTGATACAAAACTTTTTTTATCTTTTGAAATAATATGATTCAAACCTTTTTTAAGATCTAAAACTCTTTTATTTTCAGGCTTTATACTAAGTAACTTGTCTAAAATCCCAATAGCTGAATTATAATCTCCTGATATGCAATAACTTGCAGCCATATCAATATAATCATCTTCAATTTCATCCGAAAATGCCGGAGAGCTTGTGAACACAAATAAAGAGCATATTAATAAAATGAGATATTTTTTCATAATATTATTATACCACAGTGTTAATTTGGGTGCAAAAGGATTTAATTTATATTAACGAATAACAACGCCGCCGCCTATTAAATGCCCGTCCATAAGGTCATAAATGACTCCTGCTTGGCCAGCGGTTACTGAATTTACGGGTTCGTAAAAATCGATTTGAGCACTGTCATCAACAATTTTTATATGTGCTTTTTGAGCAGGCATGTTATAACGAATTTTTACATTTGCATCAAATTCGGTTTGTTCTATCGGGTATGAGAAGTTTAGATTGTTTATGGCAAGAGTTTTTCTCATATCATCTTCTTTTGTCCCCAGATAAACAATATTTCTTTTAGGGTCGATATCAATAACATAAAGCGGGTATGCAGCGGCAATGCCTATACCTTTTCTTTGCCCTATTGTATATTGATAATGTCCGCTATGTGTTCCTAATTTTTTACCCGTTGAAATTTCTATAAAATCACCTTGCATTTCCCCAAACCTTTCAACCAAGTATTTTTTTGCGGTAAGCGGCTTTGGTATAAAGCAAATATCTTGACTTTCTTTTGAGGATTTTGTCGGCAGATTAAAATCATAAGCCAGTTTTCTTACTTGTCCTTTTGTGTATTCATAAAGCGGAAATATGGTTTTTGAAAGTTCTTTTTGCCCGAGCCTGTACAGAAAATATAATTGGTCTTTGTGTTCGTCTTTTGCCGGAAAGAGCTTATAATATCCGTTATCTGATTTAATATTTGCATAATGTCCGGTAGCAAACACTTCAGCTCCAAGTGTTTGGGTTGCAAAATCAAACAGTTCGCCCCATTTTATAAATTGGTTGCATACAATACAAGGATTTGGGGTTTTCCCGTTTATATATGAGGTTTCAAAATAATTGATTACTTTTTGGTGAAATTTATTTGTAACGTCAAGAACTTCATGCCTTATATTAAGACTGTCGGCAACGGTTTTTGCGTTTTGACAAACCTTATCGGCAGAGGGAGTATTAACCATTTTCCCTGTCAATCCAATAACGTGATACCCTTTTTCTTGCAATAAAAGTGCGGTGACAGAACTGTCAACCCCGCCTGATAATGCGACAACTGCTGTTTTCTTTTTATTCATGCTTGTATTATCTTTGAAATATTTTAATTGTGCAAGTTATATATAATAAATAATCTTACACCTCAATCGGTTTTGGGTTGTAGACTCGCTCTTTGTAAGTGTAAATAAAATATGTCAGGTAAAACATTGGTGATAAAACAAGCATAAATAGTATTGTCGAGAAAAATAAACCGTTATCGCTGTGTGAAATCTCTTTATCGTATTTATTTTTTGTATAACGTTCAATAATTCTTATTATTCTGTATGAAATAATAAAAGTTAAAATTATACTCAAAATCCACATCGGACTCATAATGTTTGCAGAAACCAACAGGGCTTTTAAGCTGGTTGCAAAATACAATTTGTACGAAATTATATTTATACAAGAAATAAATCCTACGATTGCCAAAAGAATTATTGGTATATTAAGTTTGAATTTGTCTTTTTCTTTTACAATCATTTTATTTATATTCTTCAGATTAAAAATTAACCAAAGATATTGAAACAATCCCAATGTAATGATATTAAATGCGATAAACTTTCCAAGGCTTTCAACTTTTACGGGGATATCAATTTCCGTGAAATGTTCATTGCAAAAAGGACACTGTTGTGCATTTTGGTCTATCAATTCCTTGCAATACGGACATGGTATCTTTTTTTCATTCATTATTCAACTCTCCTTAAATAATATTTTTTGGCGGATTTATTTTTTCTTCTTCCACCCGGTCTTTTATTGCCCCGATAGGTTCATAATACGGCGAAACTGTCATAATTTGAGCCGCAATATCGGGGAAATAATATATAAATTTTAATTCACTTGTTGTTAAAGGTTTTTGAGTATGAACATTTGCATATCTTGCAAGTTCCAAAATGTTGCGCGCTTCATGTTCATCTTTAAATTCAATTTCTAAATTATTATAAACGTTTCTAAAACCTTTGATTCCGCCATATTCACCTGTTGTAATCATACGTCCGGTTTCAATAATTTCAGGCTCCCCTCTTCCGAGTTCTTCAAAATCGTAAAGTTCGTAATTTCTGCGATCTTTCAATGCTCCGTCTGCGTGAATTCCGGATTCATGCGCAAACGCATTATCACCTACTGCAGGTTGATTCATGGGAATTGGGACACCAAATGCGTATGCTGTGTATTTTGCAAGTTTCCAAGCCCTGTCAAGCCTGATATTTTCGTCTATTTTATATTTACCCCTAAATCCTGCGGATTTTAAGCATGCCAACAGACATGATACTAAATCCGCATTACCTGCGCGTTCTCCCATACCGTTTATTGCAGTGTTTATATAAGCATCAACTCCGGCGTCAATTGCAGCTTTTGCACCCATAACAGAACAGGCGGCAGCCATTCCCAAATCATTGTGAAAGTGCAATTCCACAGGCATTTGAGCAGCTTTTGCAATCGTGTATATTCTGTCATAAGTTGTTTGCGGATCTTCAAAACCCAAAGTGTCACAATACCTAAAACGGTTCGCTCCGGATTTTTTAGCTTCGGTTGCATATTTTATCAAATAATCCAAATCGCTTCTTGAAGCATCTTCTGCATTAACCCCAACAATCAGTGCACCCTTATCTTTGGCACATTCAACGGCTTCTTTCGTCATTTTTATTATATCATCAGGAGTTTTTTTACCCATGTATTTCCCATTAATCATTTGCTCTGACGTTGATTGGGAAAGATTTACATATTTTAAATCAGGTACATTTTTGAATGATAATTCAACATCTTGAGCTATCCCTCTCATCCAGCCGGATAGCTTTGTTGTTGAAATTACATTTCTTTTAACAAGCTCTAAATTCCCGTTAAGATAATTGATTTCGTGTTTTGTTGTGGGAAAGCCGAATTCTGATTGAGTTATTCCCATATCATCCAACATTAGATTAATTATTGTTTTTTGGAGTTTTGCCAATCCAAGTCGAGATGTTTGTACGCCGTCTCTGTTGGTTACATCTACAAAATAAATTCTGTTCTCACTCATTTGCCATCCTTTTTTTGAATTATAGCATAAAACATTTTACTCGTCTCGAGCTCTAATAAATTATTAATTTCTTGATTTTTTGGTCTTAATTTATTAAAATATTCAATAGCACGTGCTGGTTTAAAATTATGAAAAACGAAGCAAAACTTTTAGATAAAAAAATTACAAAAGAATTCAAAACAGGCAATGTCAAGTCTGCAATTGAATTGTGCCAAATCGGTTTGCAAAAAGATCCCACAAATCCGCAGCTGCACTTGCGTCTGGGAGATTTATATTTGGCATGGCATTTGGATATTTATTCTTCTTGTCAATACATAGATGAGGCAATTACACAATATCAAATCGCGTTGGAATCATATATAAAACCTTCTGATATTGCTAAAATATATTATAAAATAGGGGTTGCACAGTTTTATAAGGGGGATTTGGATAAAGCAATCAATTATTTTGATAATGCGATTGAAAAAGAACCCAAATTTGCAAAAGCATATCATATGCTGGCAGAAACTTATACTAAAAAAGCAAGATTTCCCGATGCTGAAATTAATGCGAAAAAAGCTATTAAATATGCACCTTTTACGAGTTCACGTTCTCATTATTTGCTGCATAATTTGTATAAAGTATCGTCTTTTAAAGTTTTTCGAAACAAGTGCAGATCTGTTTTTCAATATATAATGGCGGCTTTGACTCTTCCGTTCGATAAAGAAGCCATAAAAAAAGTTATAGAATCTTTAACATATATTAAATTTATCCCTATATTATTTAAGGGATATTTACAGGTTCAAACTCACGGACTTGATGATGCTTTGGATATATATATAAAGGCTATAGAAAAAGCCCCCGGATTCGTGCCGTTATATTGTCTTTTAGGGGATATTTATTCTTCTTTGGGCAGGTTTGAAGATGCAATAACCGAATATAAAATGGCTATTTGGCTGGATAACCTTAACATTCCGGCATATCGCCATTTATGCAAGGCATATGAAGATCTGGGCGATTATGATAATGCAATTGAAATTTATAATAAATTAATCCAAATTATGCCTAATATGCCGGAATTCCATTCAAATTTGGCAAATATTTTATATATCAAAGGGGATGTGGATGGGGCTGTATCTCATTTTCAAACAGCAGTTACCTTAAATCCCGGAAAAGAATGGACAAGTGTTGTCAATCAAACTTTAGGTTTCGTTTTTCAGGAAGCAAAACAAGATATCGATGCTGCAATTACATCATATCAAAGTGCTTATCTTTTAACCCCTGAAGATATTGATATATATATAAATCTTGGCAGTGCTTTTTATGATAAAGAAGATTACGAAAATGCTCTTACAATATATAGAAATGCTTTAGAGTTAGAACCCGAAAATGCTAAAATTCATTGTAATTTAGGATTTTTGTATTGGGGAAAAGGGGATACGGATGAAGCTATAAGAGAATACGAATTAGCCATAAAATATGACCCGAATTATGATATTGCATATAATAATTTGGGAGTAATTTATCTTGATGATTTGGGAAGGGTGCAAAAAGCCATAGAAATGTTTAAAAAATCTGTAGAAACTAACCCTAATTACGCTCTTGCTCATTTTAATCTTGCGCGTTCAATAGCAATAACAGGGGATAAAATTGAAGCTGCAAAATTATATCAAATCGCACAAGATGTTAATAAAATAACCAACGAAATTGACCCTCAAGATATTGTTGATAAAATAAATTCTTTGTTTGATTAAATACGGCTTGACAGACTTTATACATCCATACTTGCATTTTTAGCACTCTAATATTATAATTATTCCTATAATCATAAAGGAAAAATAAAGGATGAGTGACTCGGGTTTGGAAATGATTATTTCCAATTGGTTGATAGTATTTGTACTACTTTTTGTAAACGGTTTTTTTGTAGCAGCTGAATTTGCAATTGTACGAGCAAGAAAAACAAAGATTGAACAATTAACAAAAGACGGAAATGTTGATGCGAAACTAGCACTTAAAGCTTTGGATGATATGAACTTCTTTATTGCAGCGGTTCAAGTCGGGGTAACTATTGCAAGTATTGGTATAGGTTGGTTTGGTTCTCCGACGGTTGAGAAAATGTTGGCGCCTGTTTTGGAAAATTTGCCTTCCGCCCATGCTTACCTTGCTCAAACAATAACAGCGATTATCGCATTTTTAGTTGTAACATTTTTGCATGTTGTAATCGGAGAACAAGTTCCAAAATGTATCGCCCTTCAATACCCTGAAAAAATTTCTTTATATGTAGCAAAACCAATGAATTTGTTTATGACAATTTCAAAACCTTTTGTATGGTTCTTGAATCATGCTTGTAACGGAATTCTAAAACTGTTTAAAGTTCCGATAAACAGTGCCAGAGTCATACACACTATTGAAGATTTGGACTTACTTGTCGATACAAGCTATGATGAGGGTGTATTAAACGAAACCGAAAAAGATATGATACACAATATTTTTAATTTTTCGGATTTAACAGCCAGAGAAGTCATGGTGCCAAGAACCGATATGGTTTGTGTTCCGATAGATATGTCATTTGAAGAATTAAATAAAATTGCATCGGAAAATCAATATACAAGATATCCTGTTTATGACGGGGATATTGATCATATAACAGGGATGATACACGTTAAAGATTTATATCTATTGGCTTTAGAAGATAAACAACGCCCGATTGAAAAAATTCAAAGACCTTTAATGTTAGTTCCGGAAACGATTACAATGGATAACTTAGTCAGGGAATTCAAGAAAAACAAAAGTCAAATGGCAATTGTTGTTGACGAATTTGGCGGAACCTCAGGTATAATAACTCTTGAAGATGTTATGGAAGAAATTTTCGGTGATGTCCAAGATGAATTTGACGAAGAAGTTGAATTTGATATAAAAGAATTAAGACCTAATTATTATTTGGCAAACGCTATGATGCGATTGGATGAATTTGCCCAGCATTTTGATATTCCTGTTGAAAAAATGGAAGATGAAGATGTTGATACAATAGCAGGACTTGTGGTAAAAGAATTGGGAAAAATAGCAC
>CAMOQI010000004.1 GCA_946622835.1 uncultured Candidatus Melainabacteria bacterium | reverse complement strand
AAATGCGGTTCCGATTGTTTGAACGGATCCATAAATATTTTTAAATTATTTAGCCTTTGTGCAATGTAGCGCACTTCGGAATGTCTGTCTGCCATTGCGTTAATTAAATATTCTATAAGTGAATTTGAAAATTTTGAGATGTTTCTGCTTTTTTCTTTCATATTTTTCCTTTTTTAATTATTTAAACTGTGGATCGGCGCAGGAATGCGTCCTCCTCTTTGTACAAAATTTGATGAGGATAAGTTATTTACTGCCATAATAGGGGCTTCGCCCAGCAGCCCTCCGTAAAAAACTTTATCCCCCGCGACTTTCCCGTATGCCGGAATAATTCTGACGGCGGTAGTTTTTTTATTTATCATACCAATAGCCATTTCATCTGCAATAATTCCTGCAATAGTGTCAGTTGGAGTATCGCCGGGTATAGCTATCATATCGAGCCCTACCGAACAAACGGAGGTCATAGCTTCAAGCTTGTCAAAATTTAAATAGCCCTTGGTTGCAGCCTCTATCATTCCCGCATCTTCAGAAACAGGAATAAAAGCGCCTGATAAACCTCCAACGTGTGAACTTGCCATAATACCGCCTTTTTTGACGGCATCGTTAAGCATAGCAAGTGCTGCTGTTGTGCCGTGTGCTCCGGCATGTTCCAAGCCCATTGCCTGAAAAATTCCGGCAACACTATCTCCAACAGCAGGTGTCGGAGCAAGTGATAAATCTATCACTCCAAATGGGATGTCTAATTTTTTTGAAAGTTTCCGTCCGATTAACTCTCCGGTTGAAGTTATTTTAAATGCGATTTCTTTTATTTTATTTGCCAAGTCGCTTAAATTGGTATTTTCTGATAGTGATTCTATTGCGGCTCTTACAACTCCGGGACCGGATACTCCAACATTTAGTGCGCATTCAGGTTCTCCCATCCCGCAAAAAGCACCGGCCATAAAAGGATTATCTTGAGGAACGTTGCAGAACACTACCAATTTTGCTGCTCCTATTCCGTCTTTATCTTTTGTCATATATGCTGATTTTTTTATTATTTCTGCCATTTTTAATACAGCATCCATATTTATTCCGGATTTAGAAGATGCCAAATTTATTGAAGAGCAAACACGTTCTGTTGTTGCCAAAGCTTCAGGAATGCTTTCTATTAAAAGATTATCTCCTTTTGTGCATCCTTTTTCAACAAGAGCCGAAAACCCTCCGACAAAATTTACCCCAACTTCTTTTGCCGCAGCATCGAGAGTTTGTGCGATTTTTACATAATTCGGATTTTTGCATGATTCTCCGATAAAAGATATTGGTGTTACTGAAATTCTTTTATTTATAATAGGTATAGAATAATCGTCCGCTAATTCATCCGCATATTCAACTAAATTTTTGGCATATTTTGTTATTTTGTCGTAAATGTTGGAACATAAGATATCACAATCTTGCGAAATACAATCTCTTAAACTCAGTGCAAGAGTAACTGTTCTGATGTCAAGATTGTACAACTTAATCATATTAATGGTTTCTATAATATTGTATTCATTTATCATCTTTTTAATCCCAGAGCGGTTGCAACATTCCAATCTTGAACTTCTAATTTTAATTCAACACGACGACTTTTATTATAGTCTTCAACACCGTTTACAATGATGGGTTCGTTGAAACTTTTACCTTCGACAACAAGAATTTTTCTGAAATGATCGGCATATTGTTTATTATAATTTGTTTTAAACATATAATCAGCAACTGCATTTGCACGTTTCAAGCTCAAATCCATATTTCGTATAAACTGTTCATCTTTGGACTTCACCCCTGCAAACATATGTGAATCTGTATGTCCCTGAATAACAATATATTTAATTTTTTCGCTCAATTCTTTATCTGCAAAAATAGTATTTATGTATATAGGAGCTAATTTGTCCAAAAGCTTTTTCCCTCTGGCCGATAAAACATAACTTCCTAATTCAAATAATTCGACATCAGAAATATTTAAATCTCCTGTCATCTCGTCGATTTCGGCTTTCACATCAGCTTTTTTTAATTGTTCCCCAATTTTTTCGGAAACCTCCATCTGAATCTTTTGTTGCTGGATAGTCTGTTGTGTAAACCCTGTCATTGCAACAACGAATAACGTAATGAAAACAATTGCCAAACCTAATAAAAGGTCTGACATAGTTACCCAAAATATATTTTCTTCATTATCATTTGCTGATTGTCGTTTGATTAGTGCCATTGTACATTCCTGTTGTTAAAAAAGGTCATCCACTTCATCTTTGTGAGTTTGAGCTTTCAAGTTTTCCTTTAGCTGTCTGTTTAACTGATTTAATCCAAAGATCAAATTTTCAAGATAAGGCACTAAGCTGGTTGCCATACTTGAATTGAATGCTGTTTTGAACTCGGTCGGAATTCCCGACATAATGTTTGCGACAGAATTATTTGAAACTTTTGATTCTCTTAATAACTCATATAGGAATTTTTCGGCGGAAATACTTGCAAATAAACCGCCTAAAAGTTCTTGTACTTTACCTAAAGGAGCTTTACAAAGCTTGTTATACATAATTCTTTCTATCATCAGGTAAATCAAACATGAAGAAACCGCAATAACTGATACTAATGCCGCAATCTGCATTGTTCCCAAGAATCCGGATAGTGAGGATAAAGTCTTTTCTTGGGTTGAAAAATCAACCCTGCCAAATGCCAATGCAATATTTAAAAATGTAAACAAAGGACCAAAACCTGTCAAAATTGTCGGTATTGTCTGAGTCAATTTATAGTTAAATTTTGAAGTAATTAGAGTTTCTTCATTAAAGAAATATAAAGGATCGGCCGTTGTTTGGACGTTCTGAACAGTAGATGAAACATCTTTGTATTTCACATCATCATCGGTTGATTTTAAAGCAATTGATTCAGAAAATACTAAGGTATTTTTAAATTCTGCCCAAGTGGATGAAACGTAAGGATTCTGGCTCATCCAAGCATCAATTTCTTTAAATCTGAAATTTAAGTCATTCTTTTTAAATCCCTCGAAAAAATCAATAAGTACGTTTAGATTTTTGCCTGTTTGAGTATATTTCTTAAAGCAATACACCAAAGAACATACAAATACTACAAGTACGATTAAAATAGGGATATCCGTTATAATAGTTATAAAATTCATACGATCTTCACCATTCCTCACCAATATTTTACCACATGAGCTTTAATGTGGCAACATTGTTTATTCAAGAACATATTTTAAACAAGCGTGCAGATATTTTCCGATTAAAATAAGGACAAAGCTAAATATCAAATCGTAAATTATTTTCAATCCGCTTTGAGCATGAATCCACCCCAGAGCAAAATCCATTCCGCTTTTTCTTATCAGAACAATGATTAACATATATAAAATTCCGATAAAATGTATTGTTAAAACCCCTAAAACGGCGGCTTTTATCATGTTCCAATAGGAATACTTATTATCCAAGAAGCTTCCTGCAAGAACTACTGCAGGAATGTATCCCAAAATATAACCGAATCCGTATTCTCCAAAATATTGAATTCCTCCGCCAAGTGCAAATATCGGCACGATGAACAAACCGGTTAAGATGTAGAGCATTGTTGTGACGGTTGCCATTTTTTTACCAAGTAATGAGCATACAAACATAATAACAGGAATCTGCGGTATAAAAAATATACTGAATATAAAATCTTGAGCACTCAATTTCTCTCCGGAGAACAATTCGGGAGGAATGATATAGTGTTTAAGATTTATATTTAAAAATGTGGAACCGATTATAAGCAGCACACAAAGGATTATTATAGCTATATTAAGCCATGGAATTCTGAATTTCTTTTTGGTTTTATCTACCCTTTTCATTTTTGGGATTAGAACTTCTTCGCTCATTTTATGGTGATTTCCTTTTCTAAGTTTGCAACTGTTTTTTCATAATTTTGCTTAAATTCGTCAAAAAATATATTTTTTGTCCACATGATTAGGGCATCTTCATTATTATCTTGATAGTATCCTTTTCTGGTTCCAAAAGACGAAAACCCGTATTTTGAATAAAGATTAATTGCGGGCTTGTTGCTTTTTCTGACTTCGAGTGTTATGTATTTTATTTTTTCTGAATAGCAATCGTCTATAATTTTTTTTAATAAAGCTTGAGCATATTTTTTACGTCTGAATTCAGGGGCTATTGCAATTGTTGTTATGTGAGCTTCTTCTAAAATATGCCAGCAGCCGGCATATCCGGCAAGTTTTCCTTCCGGAGTTGTAACAGAATAATAGCGGGCAAGTTCATTTTGTATTTCATTCAAAAATGACTCTCGGGACCAGTGATGATCGCCGTAGGCAGACTCTTCTATCTTTATAACATCGTCTACGTTATTTGGTTTTAAGCGATTTATTATGACAGTATCCATATGTGAATTCATATTTTCATAATATCACTGTATTTGTGTTTGTGCAAATCATTTCACGCGATTTTACAGTTTACAATTTTTAATTTTATATACATTACAAAAAATGTTTGTATTATACTATTTGTGGTAGTTGAGAGTTAAAAAATGAATTATAAATTAATTGATATGAAAGTGTTTGGCGATGAACGCGGAAAACTTATTTCGCTGGAAGGAAATCATAATGTTCCTTTTGAAATAAAGCGCGTATATTGGATTTTTGACACTCTGCCAAACCAAGACAGGGGGATGCATGCTCATAAGAATATGGAACAAATAATTGTTGCAATGGATGGGGCGTGTCAATTTATTTTAGATGACGGTAAAACAAGGGAAAAAGTATGGTTGAACCGTCCTGATGTGGGGTTATATATCGGTAAAAATATGTGGCGGGAGATGAAAAATTTCTCATATGGCTGCAAGTTAATGGTTTTGGCATCTGATTATTATGATGAAAAAGAATATATAAGAAATTATGAAGAATTTTTAAAAGAGGTAAACGAATGATAAAAATTCTGTTGCTATCTGCGGGCACAAATGCCTGTTATCATGTTGCAAAAACCTTAAAAGAATTTTTTAAAAATGATTTCTATATAATCGGAGCCGATATAAATAATGAATATCTTATATCGGGATGTCATTTTTTGGATAAATTTTACAAAGTTCCACCCTCAAAATCTCCAAATTATTATAATGAAATCTTGAATATTTTAGATTTGGAAAATGCAGACTATATTTTGCCGATTTTTGACAGTGATAATATTATGTTTAATTCCGATAATCCGGATTTATTAAAAAGGTCTGTTAAATCATTGGGCATATCAAGTGATACCGCAAAAATATACACAGATAAACTGGAAATGTATAAAGTGTTAATACAAAAAGGTTTTGCTGTCCCTAAAATATTTGATTTGGAAGATATAAAAGATGAAGAAAAATATTTTATAAAACCGTTAAAAGGTGCAGGCTCAATTGGTGCAAAATTGTCAGAGGGGAAAGATATTAAAAATATGTCTGATGTTTCGGATATTTTGATACAAGAAGTTTGTGAAGAGCCTGAATATACGGTTGAATGTTTTAATTATAACGGGATTTTTCGTGCGGTAACAAGGGAGAGAATAGCGTCAAAGGCGGGAGTTTGTGTAAAAACAAGGATATTTAATCATTCGGATTTAGAAAAGATTGCATACAGGTTTTCTCAAGAAATAAAATGTCCTATCTGCTATAATTTACAGTTTATGCGCAATTCTGACGGAGATTTTGTAATTACGGATGTTAATTTAAGGCTTGCCGGAGGGATGAGTCTTTCTGCCGCGGCGGGATGGGATGAAGTCTGTGCACTGGCAAAAATTCTTTTAAATAGGTCTGAAAACGATGTTTTTGAAACTTTACCCGAAAAAATTCAGCCTCAATATATCGTAAGGGCATACACAGATATTGTTACAAAATTTGAAAAACCTGTTGTGGCATTTGATTTTGACGGAACATTGCTTGACAGCAGACAAAGACACATTGCTGTTTTGAATGATATTTTAGAAAAATACGAAATTTCTGTTGATACTCAAGATTTGATTGAGTTTAAACGTATGGGTAAAAATAATGTTGATTACCTTGTTTCAAAGAATGTACCTGAACAAACGGCAAAACAAATACAAGCGCAATGGATTGAAAATATTGAAAACGATGAGTATTTAGTGCTTGACAGACTATACCCAAACGCAATTGAACTGTTGGAGCAATACGGACAAGAAAATGATTTAATACTTGTTAGTGCAAGAAAAAATGTTCAAGGCTTGTTAAATCAAGTCAAAAATTTAAATATAGAAAATTATTTTATGGCAATAAAAGCTGTTAATCCGTGCAATAGTGCTGCAATTCGTAAGGCGGAAATTTTAAAAGAGTATAATTCGCGTCTTATGATAGGGGATACAACAAGTGATGCCAAAGCGGCTGAACTGGCAGGGACAACGTTTTTGCACGTTGATACCGGATTTCACAGTAAAGAACTTTTAACGAATTAGGAGTATCTATGGAGTATAAAGAAAAAATAGATAAACTTGTAAAAAGCATAAAAAAGCAGGGTTATAATAATATTTGTTTTTGGCTGCCGGCGTATAACGTAGGCGGGGGAACATATTATCTGTGCAAGCTTGCTCAATATCTTGTTAAAAATACGGATTTTAACGTTTATTATATGGATTATCCTGAAGGGTATCCAAGCAGTATCTTGGCAGACACTCCCGAGGTTGAAATTCTTGAATACAACGAAAATAACATAAAATTTCCCATAAAAGACAAATGTATAATCGTTACAAATTCAACCAGAGCAATTCAAATAAACAAAATGAATCCTGATAATAAAATTCTTTTTTGGCATTATGAAACACATCATAATGCTTGGAAGATTGTATTTTTACGCGGAGAAACACATAAGTTCTTGCAATTAACAGAAAAAGAACATGCTATGACGGCTATTGATAAGGCTGCTTTCATCTCACTTGGAGAAAGCGGAGGACTTGAATTTACAAATAAGAACTACTTATATGTAAATCTTCCGTTAAAAACAAAACAAGCTCCTCCAAATTATATAGAAGAAGATGCTCTTAATGTTTGTTTTTTATCAAGGCTTGCACCTGATAAAAAGCAAAGTTTGTATTATTTTATAAAAGAATATGCAAAATACAAAACTGATAAAAAGAAGAAACTGCACATAATAGGTGATGGAGTATCTGCGCAAGAAGTTCATGAATTTTGTGAAGAAGAAGATTATAACAGCATAGAATTCATTTTTACAGGAACCATTCCAAAAGAAGATTTGGATGATTATCTTATTAACAATACGGATATCGTTTTTGCGGTAGGGACTTCTGTACTTGAGGGGGCGGCTTTAAAACTGCCAAGCGTAATTCTTTTTGTTGACGTTAAAGAAATCGAAGAAGATAGTGCTGTTATGTTGTATGATTCAAAAGACCATTGTGTTGCTCTCATGCCGGAACAAAAAGAAAAGATGGCACTAAAATATACTAGAATTTGTGATATTTTAGACAAGGTCTTTAAAAATAACAATAAAGAAATTGAAGGTCAAAAATGCTATGATTATTATGTGAAAAATCACAGCAATTATGATCATTTGGTATGTTCTTTCTTGCAAAATTTAAAAGATACTACATTAACGCAAAGAAAATTAAGAAAATGTATAAGGTATATTCCATATAATTTGCTCAGCATAAAAACATACAGCCCGTTTGGAATACCGTTATATACAATTATAAAGCATTACGGGATTGTTAAATATAAGCTATTTGGAATTACTGTTTTTAAGAAGAAGACAAAAGGTAAAATTACAAAATATTATCTTTTCGGAATAAAATTCCAAACAAGTAAAAGTTTGAGGGGGCATAGGTTCCCTGCGGCTCAGTTCGCGGATGGAAAAAGGAGTGATGGTAATGGCAAGTAATAAAATTTATTATTCTGTTTTTGGAATACCATTTATAAAATTAAAAAAATTAAAGCAGGATAAAATTGATATATATATCTTCGGATTGCCTGTTTTTACTTATAGAGTAAAGAAAAATAAAAGGAAAATAAACCTTTTTGTTATTCAAAAACCGATAGAATATTTTAAACAAAAGATTAGAAAAGCTAAACGTAAAAAATCAAAAAATAAAATACTCAGACGCTGGCAAAACGGTGAAAAAATCAAAATCGCATTGATGGCAGAGCGACCGGGGATGTGGCCTTTTGATTATTTGTATGAACTTTTCAAGTCAAATCCTCAATTTGACGTTAATGTCGTTATTATGCCCGAACCGTTTTACGGAAAAGCGCATATGAAAAATTATATGCGCGAAACAACAAAAGAAATGGAAGCAAAAGGCTATAACCCAATTAAAGGCTATGATGAAGAGTCTGATAAGATTATCAATTTTAAAAAAGAAGTTAATCCTGATATAATCTTTTACGCAGATTTTTATAAACCGCATTTTGTAAAACAATTTTATATAACAAAATTCTTGGATAAAATAACCTTACTGACAGAATACGGATTTTCTGTTATGCAAGATGAAAAAACTTGTGCTTTTGAATTAAATAATTTAGTTGATTTGTATTTCAGACCGACAGATATCCATCTTGATATGGCAACAAAATTAATGAAAAATGAGGGTAAAAATGTTATCGTAACAGGCAGCCCGAAATTAGATCCTCTGTTTGATAAAAATTATACGTATAAAGATATTTGGAAACCGCAAGAAAAACCTAAAAAACGTATAATTTGGGCTCCGCATTATACCGAGATTATGCCGGATGATATGTATAAAAATGACGGATTTTGGTTTTTACATGAATTTATGTTTGAGGTGGCAGAAAAATTTAAAGATGAAGTTCAATTTGTCTTTAGACCGCACCCTGTACTGTATACAAAAGTCGTAGCAAAATGGGGACAAGAGGAAGCGGAAAATTATTATGAAAGATGGAATAAACTTGAAAACGGTCAGTATTATAACGGAAATTTCATTGATTTATTCAAATATTCAGATGCTATGATAATGGATTCTTGTTCGTTTATGGCTGAATATACGGCTTTTAATAAACCGTTGTTCCATACTATAACAAAAACAAGCCGAACCAAATTAAATGATTTTGGCGAAGAATTGTATAAAAACTTCTATAAAACAGAGGATAATTTAAAAGAAGATATAATCAAATTTATTCAAGATGTTGTTATTGGCGGTAATGATTATAAAGCTGCTGACAGAACAAAATTTGTTCAACAGTATTTTACAAAAATAAACAATCGCACAGCATCAGAAAATATATATAACGAAATTATTAAGTTTTTGGAAAGGAAAATATAATGAAAAATATCGGATTAATAATAGCCGGCGGGGTTGGCGCAAGAATGCAGCAGGCTGTTCCAAAACAGTTTATGACTGTTTTCGACAAGCCAATTATTGCCTATACAATGGAAAAGTTTGAAAATCACCCCGCAATCGATGTTATTGCTGTTGTTTGTCTTGAAGGTTGGGATAATATCTTGGCAAGTTATGCTAAACAATATAATATTACTAAATTAAAACATATTTTTCCCGCGGGTTCTACCGGTCAAGAGTCAATCAAAAACGGGATTATGGGGCTTGCTCAGCATTACAATTCAGATGATATAGTCTTAATTCACGACGCTATTCGACCGAATCTTTCTAAAGATATTATATCGGATTGCGTTGGAACCATTGAAAATCACGGCTTCACGGTTGTGGTTGTCCCTTGTAATGAGGCGATGATGGAAACTTATGATTTTGAAAGTTCGGAAAAAGCGTTCCCGCGTGATAATTTGAAACGTACACAAACCCCTCAGGGCGCTAAATTAGGGCAGTTAGTAGAACTTCACAATAAGGCCAAAGAAATGGGAATAACAAACTCTGTTGCCACTTGTACATTAGTAACAGAAACAGGCGGAAAAATATATTTTTCCGCAGGTTCCGGTAAAAATATAAAGATTACAACGCCGGAGGATATTGACATATTTAAAGCCCTTTTGAAACAAGGAGATTAGTGTGTATATAAATAATTCTCAATACACAGATGATATTGAACATATTTTGACAGATGATTTTCAAGCTCTTAAGGGTAAAAAAGTCTTGATTACGGGGGCAAGCGGGCTTGTAGGTTCCTGTATTGTTGATATTTTAATGTATTTGAATCAAAAATTTGATTATAATATCAGTGTATATGCTACATTTTCTAATCCAAACAGTCTTGAGCAAAGATTTCCGAGTTATAAGAATGATGTGAACTTTCATCCTGTTATGCAAGATATAACAAAACCTTTTGAAGCTGATTTTGAGGCAGATTATATAATTCATACGGCAAGCAATACTCATCCGCAATTATACGCGACAAAGCCCGTTGAAACTGTTAAATTAAATGTTTTGGGGACTTTGAATGTCTTAGAATTTGTCAGAAAAAACCCAAAATCAAGTTGCGTATTTTTATCAACACTTGAAGTGTATGGAGAAAATAAGAACGTGGAAGCTTTTTGTGAGGGTGATATCGGGTTTGTTGATTTCACAAAACCGCGAGCGTGTTACCCCGAAAGCAAACGAACTTGTGAAACCCTTTGTCATTCGTATATTCAAGAATATGAAAGTGATATAAGAATTGCGCGTTTAGGCTATATTTACGGCCCTACGGTTAAGATGAGCAGTACAAAAGCGGATGTTCAATTTTTGAAAAATGCGCTTGAGGGTGAAAATATAATAATGAAAAGCGCGGGAATGCAAAGGCGCTCGTATGTTTATGTTTTGGATACCGCAGCGGCGTTGTTAACAATTCTTTTAAAAGGAGTATGCGGCGAAACTTATAATGTTGCGGCGTCTTCCGGAAATATTTTATTAAAAGATTTCGCAGCGCAAATCGCAAAAGTCGCAAATGTTGAAGTTAAGTTTGAACTGCCTACGCAGCAAGAAGCTTTGGGATATTCTACTGTTTCCAATTCAACACTTGACGGATCAAAACTTATGAAATTAGGATGGGGTGAAAAATTCTCGCTCCAACAGGGAATAGCGCATACATATAAGATTAAAAAGGAAATAGAATGCTTGAAGATTTAAAAAAGAAAGTTCTGGAAGCTAATTTGGAGCTTGTAAAGTACGATTTGGTAATATTTACTTGGGGAAATGTTTCTGCACGTGAGGGCGATTATGTGGTAATAAAGCCTTCAGGAGTTGATTATGACAAAATGACATCTGAGGATATGGTTGTTTTGGATATGGAAGGAAAAGTTGTTGAAGGGCGTTATAAGCCATCTTCCGATACCCCGACACATCTTGAATTATATAAAGCGTTTGATCAAATCAAGGGAATTACTCATACGCATTCGAATTTCGCAACTTCTTTTGCCCAAGCGGGTGTTGGAATTGAACCATTTGGTACAACGCATGCCGATTATTTTTATGGAACGATTCCTTGTACTCGCTCATTAACCAAAGAAGAAACCGAAAGTGCTTATGAAGTAAATACAGGCAAGGTAATTGTTGAAACATTTGAAGATAGGGATTACTATGCTATTCCCGGGGTGCTGGTGAAAAGCCATGGGGTATTTGCGTGGGGGGCTGATGCTCATAATTCTGTACATAATGCGGTTGTTATAGAAGAATTGGCAAAGATGAATTTTAAAACTAAACTTTTGAATCCGTCTATCAACCCAATTGCACAGTATACATTAGATAAGCACTATAATCGTAAACACGGAGAAAGTGCGTATTATGGTCAAAGTTAGGGAATAATTTATGACAGAGAAAAAAGAATATTTTTATAATATTGATATATTAAGAATAGCATTGGTTATACTAATTGTATATTACCATTTTATAAGAATGTCTTTTGCACAGGATTATGATATTTCTTTGCTTCATAATTTGGCAAAGAATGTGTCTTATTCGGGAGCAATAGGGAACGGAGCTTTATTTATTGTTTCGGGATATTTTTTATATTCATCATTTTTAAGACACAAAGAGTCATTTTTGGTATTTGCAACAAGAAAATTAATAAGATTTTGGCCGGTGTTGTTATTTGCGGTTATTATAATGGGGATTTTAGGAGTCTTTGGCTTGACCCATTTTGATATAGGGCAAAATATTTTAAATTTATTTCTCATTACGCGCGGGGGTGGCGGATTAACGACAAAATTGACTAATCTGAATGTGACGTGGTTTGTTTGTGCGTTATTTTGGTGTTCTTTGTTTTATTATGCATTATATATTTCAATTAAGGATAAATTTAAATTTAATTTCATCACCTGTTTAATAACATATTTTGGACTTGTTTTATATATAAACTCTCCATTAAAAGATATAGAAGTTATACATGGAATATTTTCTAAGGGAGGGACTCTTGCAATGAGTCATATCGGACTTGGGATGCTTATTAATATATTTCTTTCCGGTTTTGATAAAATAAAAATAAATTATATGATTGCTTCTATTTTGGAAATTGGTATTTCGGTATACCTTATTTGGGGCTGTATATTCAAAAAATTCCAAGAAAATTACATATTTATAATTATTACTTTTTGCATTTTGTTTGTTTTATTTTTGTTAAATAGCGGAATGCTTTCAAAAATATTGAATAATAAAATATTTTCAAAAATTGGCAGATATGCTTTTGCGATATATATAACGCAAGAAATATCATTTGTATTTTTCAGAAATTACTTATGGAAACAAGCCGCTATGGTAACATCACATCCTGTTGGAATAATATTTTTAAGTATTTTTTGTAGTGTATTATTGGGGATTATAACGTATCATCTTGTTGAAGAACCGTCAGTGAAATTTTTAAAAAAGAATTTGCTGGAAAAGCTTGATAATGCAGCAATCTCAGGCGGAGGATAGAACTATTATGCTGAGCGGGTTTCGCGGGTTCTGTGTAACATGAGAAAGGTAGAAATTATGATAAAATTTTTGGATTTGCATAAGATAAATGAAAGATTTAGAAACGAAATTGATACGAGGATTAAAAAAGTTCTTGATAGCGGCTGGTATCTTTTGGGACAGGAAGATAAAACTTTTGAGCAAAATTTTGCACAATTTTGCGGGGTTAAGCATTGTATAGGGGTAGCCAACGGCTTGGATGCTTTAAATCTTATTATAAAAGCATACGGATTTGGTACGGGTGATGAAATTATAGTCCCTGCAAATACTTATATAGCATCAATTTTAGCGATTTCCGAAAACGGCTGTACACCGGTTTTTGTGGAGCCTGATATAAATACTTATAATATAAACCCTGACTTAATAGAAGAGAAAATTACCGATAAAACTAAGGCTATTATGGTAGTTCATCTATACGGTCAAGCTGTTCAGATGGATAAAATTTGGTATTTGGCTAAAAAAGATAATCTGAAAATTATTGAAGATTCTGCACAGGCTCACGGGGCTTTGTATAATGGTAAAAGAGTCGGAAATTTGGGAGATGCTTCGGGATTTTCTTTTTATCCGGGGAAAAATTTGGGTTGTATGGGCGACGGCGGTTGCGTAACAACAAATGATGATGAGTTGGCAGCGAAAGTAAGAGCGCTTGCTAATTACGGTTCTGACAGAAAATATCATCATATTTATAAGGGTGTAAACTCAAGATTGGATGAAATTCAAGCGGCAATTTTGGATGTAAAACTTCCGCATCTGGATAAAGATAATGCGCGTCGACGAGAAATTGCAAAATATTACCGAGAAAACATAACAAATCCGAAGATTATTTTGCCTAAAACATATGGTGAAGCGGCGCATGTTTGGCATGTATTTACATTGAGAACAGAAAATCGTGATGAATTTCAAAGATATCTGGAGGATAACGGGATTCAGACAAATATTCACTACCCAACCCCTCCACACAAACAAGGTGCGTATAAAGAAATGGCAAATCACTCATATCCGATATCTGAAGAAATTCACAGAACAATATTAAGCATTCCGATATCACCTGTTTTGACAGATGATGAAGTCAAAAAAGTTGTGGAGGTTGTAAATGGATTCTGATTATCCTCTGGTATCGGTGCTTATTCCTGCTTATAACCATGAGAGTTATATTCAGATGACAATTCAATCAATAATCAATCAGTCTTATCAAAATATTGAGTTGATAATTGTTGATGATGGCTCGTCGGATTCCACTTTAGATAAAATTCAAGAGTTTAAGGCTCAATGTGATGAAAGATTTGTTCGTTTTCATTATGAAACTCAAACAAATCAAGGAACTTGTGCAACTTTGAATAAACTGATTCAAAGCGCACGTGGAGAATTTATTTTTATTATAGCTTCGGATGATATTGCAAAACCAAGATTAATATCTAAAGAGGTGGAATTTTTGACCTCAAATAAAGATTATGCACTTGTTGTTTTTGATAATGAATTCATAGATGAAAACGGTAAGATTTGTTATTGGAGTTTTGACAAGGAAAAAGTATATGACATAAAAGATGCCTTCGCGGATACTTTTGGACACTATTTACAGAAAAAAAGAAAATTTAAATTTACCTCTAATAAATTCGGACAGTATAAATATTTGCGAAAAACAAATCACGTCCCAAACGGATATCTGATAAGGAAATCTATATTTGAACAAATCGGATTATATACACCACTTGCTCCTCTTGAAGATTACTGGTTGATGTTACAGATTTCAAAATATTCAAAACTAAAGTTCATAGATGAAGCACAATTTTCATACCGTTGGCACGGCAAGAACACCGCTGCAAAAGACGAATATTTAAAAGAACTTGCAGATCAAACCAGAAAATATGAGCGAGAATTCATAAAAACTCTCGATTTAAATACAGTACTTCCGGATGTTGAATATTTTATTAAACGCGGTAAAAAATATAAAACCGTAGGCATTCCGTATCTTTTTGAAATTAAAAAATACAAAAATAAAAATCTTAAATTAAAAACAAAAGAATTTTTTATATTTAATAAAATGATATTTTCGCAAATTAAACATTTTTAATTAATAGTTTTATTCGCGATTGATTTCAAAAATTCAATTTGTTTTGGCAAAAGTGTTTTCAGGTCACAATTTTTGATAATAGTTTCTCGTGCGTTTTTTCCAAGAAAATTATATTTATCTTTGTTGTCAATTAATTCATTAACTTGTTTAACGATGCCTGTAATGTCGTAAAAATCGACCAATAATCCGTTTGATTTATCTTGCATAAATTCTGTAACAGGAGCGGTATCAGATGCTACAATCAAACATCCTGCAGACATTGCCTCCAAAAATGACCATGAAAGAACAAAAGGATATGTTAAGTATACATGAACGGATGATACTTGTAATAATTTTAAGTATTCATTGTATGGCAACCCTCCGACAAAGTGAATTCTTGATTCATCAAAATCCAATTCTCTAAGCATTTTTTGTTTAAAAGAATCATTTTCTAAATGTCTGCCATAACATACTCTATCTTCTCCGGCAATTAGTACGTGTAAATTCGGTCGTTGTTTTAACAACTCGGATGCCGCTTTCATGAATTCGGGGAACCCGCGATATTCTTCCATTCCCCTTGTTGCATATGTAAGAACTTCATCATTTTTTGTTAAAACTAAATTAGTATTAGGAACTTTAAACTCGACATTTTCATCAGGTTTAAAAAAAATTGTATCTATACCTTCGTGAAATACTTTAATTTTATTTCTAAAAGTTTCAGGTATTTGGTCTTTTTGCCACATCGTTGGTGAAATTCCCCAATCACAGCTGACTAAATCTTGTAATATATGTGAATTTTTTATTTTTAATTTTGCTTTTTCTTCAATATCTAAAACCTTACCTCCAAAATCCATATCCGAATTTACAGGATTGTAGTACCATTCAATATACGCAATATAAGGAACAGTCGGAAAAACTTCCTTTACAAACAGGGAGCTTCCCCAGGAATGCCCAAAAATTATATCAGGAACAAATCCTTGTTGTTTAAGACTAATCAACACTTCTGCCGCAGATTGCCCATGAATAATAGATTCTTCATAAAATCTCAAATACCTGTGGCAGTTATTTGGAACTTCTCTTTTTAATTTGTATGAGTATTTTTTTATTGCACCAAAAGTTTGCGTTTTTGTATTGTTAGTGACAAAAACAACCTCATCCTCTTTATTATTAGCCAGTGCTGAGGCTAAATGCCTAAACTGTGCGGGAAAGTTTCTGTGAAGAAATAGTATTTTCATATTTATCTTACCTTGATACTTTCGTCCATATATTTTATCAGCGGATAAATGAAAAATTCAATAATTCTTCTTTTGCCGATTTTAATTTCATTTGTAGTAGACATCCCGTATTTGATTGATTGTTCTTTTCCTTCTACAAGCAGGGTTGTATTTTTGGGTTCAATATAAACTTCATAGACAGGTCCGAGTTTTTCATCTTCAATACTATTGGGAGAAACTATAGTAACAACACCATCTAAGATGCCGTATTTTTGAAAATTATAAGTGTCAATCTTTATTGAAACAGGCATTCCGGATTCAATGAATCCGACATCTTGGTTTAATACTTGCGCTTTAATTATCTTGGAAGCATCTTTTGGAACAATTGTCATAATTTTTTCAGCCGGCTGAACGACCCCGCCTATAGTGTGGACAAAAACAGTATTTACAAAACCTTCAATCGGAGATTTTAGGAATTGTTTTTGTTTTTCTATTTGAATTCTTTTATTTCTGATTTCTGCTAAGGAAGCATTTAATGCCGCGATATTGTGTGAAAGCTCGGTTACCTCTTTTGCACTTTGATCATAACGAGAACTTGGAATAATGTCACGAACAGATTCAAGGCGAGCTTTTTCGGAATTTGCAATAGAAAGTTTTGCTCTGTCAGATGCCAATTGCTGAGAAACACGGGCTTCTTCTTCTCTTAAATTATTTAATTCCAATCCTGGTTCGTGTTCTGCCGGAGAAACTATTGCAACTATTTGGTCTTTGGTTACATAATCTCCTTCTTTTGCTGCCAAAGTTGTTACAACTCCTTTGTCAAGCGATTGAACGACTTTTTCTTCTCCTGAAGGTATAATTAATCCGCGTGCGGTTACAACAATATCAACTTTACCGAAGTACATCCACAAACCCGCGATAAGCATAAAAATTATGATTACCCAAAACATTGTATTGCCCATCGGGTTAAGGGGGGCATCCTCGATTTCTGCCAATATCGGCTTAAACTCGTGACTGTCATCAGCTTTTGGAAATAATTTATTTAATATTTTCATAATTTCTCCTTTTACGCGATTTGAGCATCATAAAGTTTTTTATAATATCCGTCATGTGATAATAATTCATCGTGCGATCCGACTTCAACAATGCGCCCATCATCAAAACAAACAATTCTATCGCAATCCCTTATTGTAGATAGCCTGTGTGCAATAATAATTGTTGTTCTGCCTTGGGATATCATTGACATATTATCGCGAATAATTTTTTCTGATTCATAATCCAGAGCAGATGTTGCTTCGTCGAATATCAAAATTTTCGGATTTGATATCAGAGCGCGAGCGATGGCAATTCTTTGTTTTTGTCCCCCTGATAGCGATGAACCGCGTTCGCCGACTTCAGTATCATAGCCTTTTGGGAATTTGGAAATAAATTCATGAGCCCCTGCAATTTGTGCTGCTTGAATAATACCCTCCATTGGAACATTGGGTCTTGGTTGTGCAATATTATCTTTAATTGTTCCGGAAAACAAGTAATTTTCTTGCATAACAATACCTATATTTGTGCGAAGCCATATGGGATCGATGTTTCTGGTATCAATACCATCAATAAAAATTGTGCCTTCAGTTGTATAATACAAACGTTGAATAAGTTTTGTAATCGTCGATTTTCCGCTGCCTGAACGCCCTACAAATCCGATTTTTTCACCGGCCTTTATTTCAAGATTTACATCTTTTAGTACCAATGGCGCATCTACGTTATATCTGAAAGACATATTATCTATTTTAATATCACCTTTAACGTGTGATAGCGTAATGGCATTTTGTGATTGTTTTTCTAACGGACTGTTTAATATATCTCCGATACGGTCAACTGCCAGAAGTGTTTGTTGAAATTCATTCCACAACCCGACAAGTCTTAGCATAGGAGCGGAGAATTGACCGGAAAACATTTGAAACGCAATCAATTGACCTATTGTCAGTTTATTTTCAATAACAAGCATTACACCAACATACAAAATCGCGATTGTCATACCTTTCTGTAAAAATCCGCAGATTGAACCTGTAAAATTTCCCATAATTGCAAGGTTAAAACTTGATTTTAAATATTTGCCGAGTTTATCTTCCCATTTGCGGAACATTGAACCTTCAATTGCCAGAGATTTTACGGTTTGAACCCCTGTTACCGCTTCTACAAGATAAGAATTAGAGTTTGCTCCCATTTGGAATTTTTCTTCTAAACGAGCTCTTAATTCGGGGGTGATAAGAACATATATTACCGCAATTATCGCTAAAAATCCTAAGGATATGAATGTTAATTTTACGCTATATATAAACATTATTGCCAAAAATACGACAGAGAAAAACGCATCTATCAACACCGATACCGATTTATCAGTTATAAATTCCCGAATTCTGTCCAGTTCTCGAACTCTTGCAACAATGTTTCCGACTTGTCTGTTTTCAAAATATACATAATATAATTTGAATAGGTGTCGGAATAATTTTGCTCCTAATTTTGCATCAATTTTGTTTGTTGTATGAATAAAAATATAGTTTCTTGAAAGGTTTAACAATAATTCGAAAATCGCAACAACGATGAAAGCAACAGCAAGTACATCAAGTGTTGCTATAGTTCGATTTACAAGAACCTTGTCTAAAATTACCTGAGTAAATAACGGGGTTACAAGTCCGAACAATTGAACGACAAATGAACCCAGTAAAACTTGTCCGATAATTTTTTTATATCTGAAGATTTCGTTAAAAAACCATTTAAACCCGAATTTTACATCATTATCGGAATTTTTGTGGCGCAGAATTATTATTTCATCTTTTATATTATCTTGTAATTCGTCGTATGATTGGGATTGCGGATGCTTTGCAAGCGGTGTTAGAGTTAAAACTCTGTTTTCATCGGGTTTTAGTGCTAAAAGAATAATATATGATTCATCTTTTAATTGTATAATAGCCGGCAAAGGATATTTTGATGAAAAATCTTTCAACTTAAGTTTTTTCTTTTTGACTTTAAATCCTTTATTCTTTGCGATTCGGATAATTTCCTCAGGCGAAACTTCTGTGGTTGATATACCGTATTCGCGCACAACAGAGCGCATATCTATATCGGTATTGTTCATTTTTCCGACAATGTCAAGTGATACTAACCCTGTGTTTACCTGTACGTTTTGTTGTTCTTGTTTTTCTTCCATATTTAAAATTCCTCTGTAAGAATTTGTATCCCTCTTGTTAGGGCGTTTTGCGTAATTGTGTTTTTTTCAATTTCTATTTTTGTATTTAATACATCAATTTTGGCTTCATTTTCATCAGTAGGTGAAACC
>CAMOQI010000003.1 GCA_946622835.1 uncultured Candidatus Melainabacteria bacterium | reverse complement strand
TGAAGCACCTGTAACTTTGACATCGTTAAGGATAACGGTAGCTTCATCTCCTGTGATTTCAAACAATTTATGACCGTCTGCGTTTATTGTAGATTTTTGATCACCGTTTGAAACACCGTTGACGTTTAATGTACCTTTTGCGGTCACACCTGAATCTTCAATTGCTTTAAATTCGTCATTCGCTCCCGTAAATCTGAATTCTCTGTCTGTAGCCTGCTTGTATGTGTTAATAAGCATAAGGTTATCATATTTATCAACATAAATTTTCGGGCCTTCAGTTTTTGACATTTGGATACTGTCATCAGTCGTTTTTGTTTTACCGAGCGAGTATGTTCTTGTAACTTCTTGGTTATAGCCGCCGAAATCTTCATCCCACCGAATCCATTCTCTGGCAAAACCGTCAACATGAGATTCTGTTTCGGTTTTAGATTTAGCCGAATCAGCTATAGACAATTTAATAAATTCACCTGTGTCTTCATCAGTCTTTTGGTTATCCAAAATTTGAATTAAGCCGTCAAAATCTTTAGTTGAGCCAAGCCAATTCATTTCGGTAATATTAATTGTTTTATCAGGAACAACACCATCAGGTGAGTTAACAATCAACATATCGGCTTGTTTAAGTCCGGCATTCAAATCCAGTTTCAAATCAAGATTTTCGCCTAATATAACATTTCCTAAATTTTGAGTTGTGTTACCCGCACTGCTGTTATCAAGATAACCGTTTTTCAAATCCAAAGTGTTTCCGGCACCGACTGTTTTGAATTCTTTAGATACAAGATTTAGAACACCGGTACTGGAACCGCTTTTACCCATTTTAAGAGTTCCGGCTTGATGTAATTCAATATCGTTACCGGAAACCTTGCTATTAAATATATAATCACCACTGCCTGCTGCAATTGTTACTGTGTCACCATCAATATTCACATAGTCTACAGTTTTATTGATAATAATTTTACTTGCACCAACACCGGTAATATCATCATTAATTGTAATAGAGTTAGATGAATCAGAAAGCATATTTAATGTACCACTTTGTTGGTAGATAGCATTTGAAACACCATTTGCAGTATTTCCTGAGAATAATATATCCGCACTATCTGCTACTAAATTTATCACACCACCATCAAAATTTTCAATAGCACCGCCTTTTCTTGATGAACCGGTTGTTTTATTATCGATAAATGAAGCAGTAAGATTGTTAATTTTACCTTTATTGCTGATTGCACCACCGCTGGTTTTTGCAGTATTTGAAGTGAAAGTACCGACTATCTCATCAATTTGACCGGTATTACGAATAGCACCACCCATATCACTGCTATTACTTTCAAATACCGCATCAATTTTTCTTATTTTTACTTGTGCATACGCGGTTATTGCACCACCGTTACCAATAGACGAATTTTCCTTGAAAGTACCTTTAATTAAATCGGCTCTTGTTACATTGTTAAATGCTATCGCACCGCCAAAACCAGTACCAAAATCACCCGACATAGCAACATTTTTTGTAAAGGTTCCGTCAATTGTACCAATCCAAGAGTTCTTATCAACATAAATTGCACCACCGGCACGACCTTGTGTCCCATTACTTGCAGTATTCTCTGTGAATGTCCCTGTTATTTTATTGACTTCAGCATAATCACGTACTACTATCGCACCACCTGTCAAAGCTGTATTGCCATAAAATTCTGCATCAATTTCATTAACTATAGCCTTTTGAGTTGCGCTAGCACCTACGACAGCTATCGCACCACCACCTCGTCTGTTGGAATCAGAAGCCAAAGCAGTGTTATTACTAAACTTTCCGGAAATTTTACCGGTTATTTCAGATCCTGCCCCAACATAAATGGCACCTCCAAAATAACTGGTAGTGTTATCAGTAAATTCACCATCAATTGTTCCGACATTAGAGTATCCTTCTACCGAGATGGCACCGCCGACACCGCTGGAATTGGATGCGCTATTCTTATAGAAATCTGCCTCAATTGAATCAACATGAGCTCTATCTCTTAAAAGTATGGCACCGCCTTTTCCTGAAGTATTGTTGCTAAAATACCCTTTAATTTCACCTACTGTTGCCTGATCGGCAGAAGGGTCGTTGCCGCCCCCCACAACTGCAATTGCACCACCGCCTCCTGCACTGGAATTTAAAGTTTTGTTATAATGAAATTCACCATCAATAGAATCTATATTAGAACCTGATACAGCATATATAGCACCACCCAATACATCTGCTTTGTTTTTCACAAATTCACCGGTAATTGTGCCGATTTGACCTTCATTTGTCAAAGCACCGCCATAATTTTTTGCAATGTTATTTATAAATCTACCGTCAATTGAATCTATAGAAGAATCTGTGCTGTAGTTATAAATCGCACCTGAGTGGTTACCGGAATAGTTGCCGATAAAGTTACCTTCAATTGAACCGATTTTATAATCGTTTTTAATCGCACCGGCTTCGTTATTTGCTTTGTTATTTATAAAATCAGCTTGAATTGAATCAATAACACCGCCTCCATTGTAATTGATGTTTGCAATAGCACCGCCCGCCCAGGAGGTAGAGCTAGTATTACCCAATTTACCGTTGTCAATAAACACACCGTTTATTTTGCCTAATACACCGCGGTTATATATCGCAGAGCCATTTCTCGCAAAGTTACGAATAAATGCACCATTTATATTATCTATTGTAGAATCATAATCTATATTTGAGATGGCACCACCGTCACGACCAACGTTTTCAACAAAATTACCATTTAACGTTCCGATATAGCCGCGAACATTAGCAATAGCACCACCACCATCCAGTCCGGAACTAGATGGTGAACCTGCCCTATTTCCAATAAAGTTACCTTCAATTGTTCCTACTTTACCGGATGAATTTAACCATATAGCACCGCCTCGTTTTTGGTTATAATCACTCGAACTATATTTTTCTACCACATTATTTATAAAATCCGCTTTGATACTATGTGCAGATAAATCAATCGTTACCCCCATGGCTCCGCCGATATTGTTACCGGATTTGCCATAGATATATATATCTGATACCCCACCTGATAATTCAGTTCCCCACAACCTGCGTTCTTCATAATAATTCGTAGGAACCTCGTAATTCATCGTATAATATCTTACATCAGACAATGTATCAGAGTCAATTTCTGGCAATTTTACGCTAAATACTCCGCTGCCTGTCCTTGTTGAATTATTAAAAATAAAATCACTATCTGCTGATCCGACTGGAGATATTGTCATATTTGCGGTTTTTAGTATTTGGCTGGCAACAATATTTATTGCATAAGTAGTAGGGTCAGCTTCCGTAGCCTTCCATATCATCTGATAGTTTGTTCCTGGTGATGATACTGAAACAACATCACTAGTTGGATCCGCATTAGCTTGCATTCCATACAAAGACATACTGACAAGGGTCGCTGCCAATAACGTCTTGATTGTATTTTTTTTGTCAAAATAATTTTTCTCTTCTTCTTTTCTTCTGACTGTCATAAACCGAAGCTCCTTATATCATATTAAATTATATTAAATTCGTGGAATTAGTGTATATTCATCTTCCCGTTATAATATCTCAATTGTAATAATAGCATGTACAATAAATTTTTCAACTTGTAATATTTGTTCTTAACATTTTGTTATGTATACTTTCCCTTAGAATTTTAAAGCTTTATAATGGACATGACAAATATATGGGGAGATGTCATGGAAGGGTATAGTTTTGAACTTATTACAGGGCCGATGAGCTGCGGAAAAACAGAAGAATTATTACGCAGAATAAGACGCTGTATTATTGCCAAAAAAAAGGTAAAAGTAATTTCACCTGATGTTGATACAAGGGCAAAAGGTGATTATATAGAATCAAGAAACGGACTTTGGCTGGATGCGGTTAAAGTCAAACATTCTATTGAAATTATGTCAGCCGCTAAAGATGCTGAGGTTATTGCAATTGATGAATTACAATTTTTTGATTCCAATATAGTAAAAGTTATTACAACTCTTATGAACGAGGGCAAAAAAATTATCGGAACAGGGTTAGAACTTGATTTTAAAGCGGAGCCGTTCGGTTCAATGCCTGAATTGATGTGTATTGCAACTAAAGTTGATAAATTACACGCCGTTTGTATGAAATGCGGCTGCGAACATGCAACAAGAACCCAAAGACTTATTGACGGAAAGCCCGCAGATAAAAATTCACCGCTTATTATGATTGGCGGAGATGAAACCTATGAAGCAAGATGTATAAAATGTTATGAATTACCCAACGTTGAAGCTAAAAAGAAAAATACCGGCTTTAAACTATTACAATTTAACAAGTAGGGAATCGAAACAATAAAATTTAACCAAATTTAATATTTCACATTTTATTTTATGTGTGTTATCATAAACTTCAAAACAACCTTGTTTTTATAAAATGAAACTTTTTTTATTAAGTTTCGTCTGATAAAACATAAGGATTGTTTGGAGGTGTAAAACAAGAATGAGAAAATTTATGAAAAAAACAATTATATCCCTAGGCGTATTTTTATTTGTGTTCGGCTGGGTCGTAAGATCAAACGTACTGGCATCCACACCGATTGAACTATATGACAATGTTTGGCGGCTTATTAATTCAAAATATGTTGACCAAACAAACAATGAACAGGATTGGAAAAAATGGCGACACAAGTACGATAATGTTATAAAAACAGATGAAGATGCGTATGTGGCAATAGAAACAATGGTCGCAAGTTTGAACGACCCTTATACGAAATTTCTGGATCCAAAAGAATTTCAGGAAGAAACCAGTTCGATTAAGGGTTCTTTAAAGGGTATCGGGATTCAAATAGGAGTGAAAGAGGGAAAACTTATGGTTATCGCCCCGATTGAAGATACTCCCGCGGAAAAAGCCGGACTTTTGGCTGATGATGAAATCTTATCAATTGACGGCAAAAGCACTAAAGGAATTACCGTTGATAAAGCTGCCGAACAAATCAGAGGGGAAGAAGGAACCCAAGTTACACTTGTGATTAAAAGAAAAGACCAAGAACCTAAGTCTTACACAATAACAAGAGCTGAAATTGAGATTAAATCAGTATCTCAAAAAATTCCGGAAAACATCAACATGCCTGAAGATGTTTGTTATATTCGTTTAAGTTCTTTTATCAGCAGAAATGCTTCGAAGGAATTTGCAGACATTGTAACAAATGCAGATAATAAAAAATCGTTCATTGTAGATTTACGTTCAAACCCCGGCGGGCTTTTAAGCAATGCTATCTATATTTCCGATATGTTTTTAAACGGCGGTTCAATAGTTAGTACGGTTGACCGTGACGGTTACAAAGAAACTCAAAAAGCCTCAAAAGGAGTCTTAACAACAAAACCTGTTGTAATTTTGGTAGATAAAGGCTCCGCATCAGCAAGCGAAATTTTTTCCGGTGCTATGAAAGATAACAAAAGAGCAGTGATTGGCGGGACACAATCGTTCGGAAAGGGCTTGGTGCAAGAGATTAACAAACTTCCGAACAATTCGGGAATAAATATAACAATTCAAAAATATCTGACCCCTAACGGTACAGATATCCACAAAAAAGGTATCACCCCTGACATTACGGTTGAATTGTCAGAAGACGATATAAAAAATAAAAATGATTTACAACTAAAAAAAGCAATAGAAGTTGCGCAAGATTTGGCGAGCGGAAACTTCGTTGTAAAAAAATAAAAATTTTTCTAGGGTTCCACGAACGAAATTCGGCTCGGACCAAGAGAAAAACTGTTCGAATATCGAACAGACACGGAGGGATAAAAGCCCGGGAGATTTTAAAAATCTCTCGGGCTTTGTTTATACAATGAAAGGAGAATTAACAAAAATGGCATGGATTTATCTTCTTGTTGCAGGAATATTGGAGATTGTATGGGCAGTCGGATTAAAATATTCTAACGGATTCACCCAAGTTGTACCAAGCATTATCACAGCAATTTCGATGATTGCCAGTTATTATTTTTTAGCATTATCCATAAAAGTTTTGCCGCTTGGAAATGCATATGCAATATGGACAGGAATCGGAACAGTCGGAACAGTAGTTTTGGGGATAATTCTTTTTAAAGAACCCGCAACCGTTATGAGGTTTGTATGTATCGGGTTAATATTAGCAGGAATCGCGGGCTTAAAGGTTCTTAACGTATAAAACCGTCTCAATCACGTGATTGAAACAAATCATACTATTGATATCCTATGTTTATATTAGGAAAAGACGCAGATGTTATTTAAAAGGTTGATTTAATTTATATAAAAATTTGAAATAATAGATGATGTCATCATCGTAATAGGAAGAATAAATTAATGAATACCAATGAACAATGTTTGCTTAGATACTTGCAATATCCGGATGAACTTTCTTACACAACCGAGATACTAAAATTAAATAATAAGATTCTGGAACAAAAATTTATTGCAAAAAATATTCTTGCTAATACGGCTATGTTAAATTATACTGGAAACATAGAGTAACAAGGGTTGGATATATGTTAAAGAAAATACTATATTTCTTATGGGCTTCCGTATTTTTAGGATTAATTCTCGTTAGTCTTCAAAGCGGAAGTTTTGTTTCATTTGTGCATTCAATGGAAAACAGCACATTTGATATACGACAAAAAGTCATCTCAGGCTCGGGGGTACGCAAGCATAATCCCGATATTGTAATAATAGCGGCAGATGATGCCAGCTATGAATATGTTTTGGAACATTACGGCGAATGGCCATTGAATCGCGCATTATATGCGAAAATGGTCGATTATATAGAAGCTCAAAACCCCAAAAGTATTGTGTTTGATATGATGTTCGTAAAATCGATGAAAAGTAACAAAAGTGCAGACGATGAGTTGATAAAAATGTTTGAAAAATATAACAACGTCTATACGGCAATGAACCTTGATGATCAACCGTCAGATTTAAGAATACCTCCTGAGCTTCCGGCAAAACTCGCAATTATTCCGGATGATATGGCAGATGATGTTATGCACTACACAAATTGCAGAATAATTTTACAGGGAATTTTAGATGCAACTTCAAATATAGGTATGATAAATGTTGCACGCTCGGAAGACGGGGTTTTGAGAAAAATGCCTTTGTATTTAAAATATAGAGGGAAATATTATCCTCAGCTTGCTTACCGCGTATTCTTAGACTCTGAATATAACAAAAACCAAAGGATTAAATCCGATGATGAGGGCAGCGTAATTCTCAATTGGTACGGACCTGCCGGAACATACAAAAATATTCCGCTTTATGAAGTTATAAAAGCTGCAAATGGGGAAGAAAGATTAAATTTCGATTTTAAAGATAAAATCATATATTTTGGAGCTACCGCTGCAAGTTTGTTTGATATAAAAACCGTTCCTGTTGATAAAGTATATCCGGGGGTTGAAGTTCAAGCTACATATATAAATAATTTAATTGATAATTCTTTGATACAAAAAGCTCCCAGCCTTGTCACTTTGCTGACAGGAATCCTGCTGGCCTTTCTAACCATATTATGTGTTTTCAAAATAAGTTCTATGGCCATCGCTTCAGGTATGACTGTTACAATATATTCAATATATGTTATGATTGCATATTTCTTAATGCAATTTAAAAATATATGGCTTGAACTGGTTGTTCCGATGATGTTTACGCTGTTTGCGTATATAATTGCGGTAGTTATCAAATATTTAATAAAATCACGAGATTTTGATCAACAGTATAAATTGGCAACAACAGACGGTTTGACAGAATTATATAATCACAGATATTTTCAAGAACAGTTGCACAACTTTGTATCTCACGCCAGCAGATATGAAAGCCCCTTGTCATTAATCATTATAGATATTGACTTTTTCAAAAAATTTAATGATTCATACGGACACCAATCAGGAGATGCCGTTTTAAGACAGGTTGCTTTCACTCTCAAAAAAAATGTACGTATGTCTGATATAGTATGCCGTTACGGGGGAGAAGAAATGGGGATAATATTACCAAGCACAACATACGAAGAAGCCGTAAACATTGCAAAAAAACTTTGTGCACTTGTTGCGTCCAAAAAATATAAATTAAGTAACGGAAAAGAAAGTAATGTAACGATAAGTTTGGGTGTTTCAGCGTTTGGCAAAGACGGTAAAAACCCGTCTGAACTGATTGAGGCAGCAGATAAAAGATTGTATAATGCAAAAGCTAACGGAAGAAACAGAGTAAATTAAAAGCTATGACAAAAAAATTTATTGACAATCCCATAGATATAAAAGAGGTACCTAAACAGTGCCCAACAAACATCTGTTTGATTGAAAATAATGAAAAACAAATATCTCAAATCTGCGATTTTTTAACGGAGAAAAAAAGTCTGCTGCTGGTAAACGGATTTCAAGGCTCCGGAAAAACCCCTATAATTAACTTTGTTTCAGATTCAATAAATCCTGATGTGATTGTACTTCATTATACCTGTTTTGAGACAACTATACTGGATGATATGCTTTTGAGCTTTTTTGAAAGTTTTAAAACCTATACAATGATGGGTAAATTTACCCCGCCAAAAACTAAAACAGAAAATTTCAACCAAAAAATAAATTCTTATTTCAACTCTATAAAAAGCCCTATTCTATTGGTAATAGATTCGTTTCAATCGGTTATGAAAGAAAATCGCGCGGCAATTATAGATTTTATAAAACATTTATCAAATT
Organism: uncultured Candidatus Melainabacteria bacterium; assembly: GCA_946622835.1. Taxonomy (GTDB): domain Bacteria; phylum Cyanobacteriota; class Vampirovibrionia; order Gastranaerophilales; family Gastranaerophilaceae; genus Zag111. Next base: position 11,749 of record CAMOQI010000003.1, on the reverse strand, counting down.
TTGAAAATCTTAAAATTATACTAATCTCAAAAGCTTTAATGTCCGAAGATTTTTCACAAATCCCACATGATAACGTCACAATTTTAGCCCTTTCACAAAAGATTTTTGAAAAATTACTCCGAGAAAAAGGCATTAAACAAATCGGTGTTCTGTCCAATGAACTGTACAAAATCTCAAAAGGCTATTACGGTACGGTAATACTTGCCATTAACATAATGAATTTACGACAACTTAGTCTTGTAAAATTTTTAGAACAATTTTCAAAAAGCTATATGTCTTTTTCGGATTTCGTAATAAAAGAAGCATTGGAACTTGTTGACCCCATAAGTATTCATTTATTCAGATTACTTACGGTTATGAGAATTCCCATTCACATTAATTTGCTTAAATACTTAAATCTATATGACCCTAACAGAGCGATGTTTTTTGTTGAAAATTCAATACTTACAATGCTTGATGATTGTTTGTATTTAAAGGATTATTTCAGAGATATTATAGACAATCAAATTCCGGATAACGTTAGAATAAAACTTCATAGCGCTTGTGTAGATTTGTATAACACACAGCTGCCTTTAAAGCCGCTTGAGAGAGATTTAATGCTTTCTCGCCAAACAATGAGAAACGAAATTGAATATCATTCGCTTTTTATTCCAAAAAAGCCAAACTTAACGCTAATAAAAGAAATAGCAGTAGAACCTATGCTTGTAAACCAAGAACCTATAGAAGTTGTACGGCAAGAACCAAGTGAAGTAAAAGCGGAAGAAACCAAAGAAGAAAAATTAAAGAAAATAAGCTTTATTGTTGAAGATGAAGCAATTTTAGATAATATTGCAGATTCGATTAAAGAATACATAACAACAAATGTTCAAAACAATAAACTGGAAGCAGAAAGTAAAAATATGACGCTTTCACAAATAATAAATGCCGCAAAACAACAAGAGATTGAATACAATTACAAAAATGTTATAAAATTATACCAACAAGCACTTACCAAGACAAATGACGAAGATTTTTATACATTTTTACCAATGATTTATTATAAGTTAGCAAAAGCATATCAAAACTTATCCGCTTGGTATGAGGCTTTGGAATATTTTACACAGGCACAGGATTTTTATTCAAACACTTCAAATTATATAAAAGTTGCAGAAATGAAACTTGAAATAGCAAACATATACTACGTTATGTACAAACACGAAAATGCAAGATTTATAATAAACGAACTTGAAAAAACTCCGGATTTGCCAAACGAACTCAGAATAAAAATAAATTTAACCGCGGCAAGATTAACAAGCGACTCCAACATTGAATATAATTATTATAAAAAGTCTTTGGATTTGGTTGACGCAGGAACGGAAAAACCTTTAGTCTCGGAACTATATTACAAATTTGCAGCTATAAGTGATGAAGCAGATGATCCCAAGACCGCAGCTTTATATTACAGAAAATGTATTGAGCTTGATTCCTCGCCTAAAAATAATCCTTATCTATCTATGGCACTTGCAAATTTGGCAGAATTATACGATGAAGCGGGCGCAACAAAATCAGCAATAAAATATTATCAAGAAAGTATAAATATAGATAAATTAACCAAGAATTACAACGGACTGTACTATTCCTCAGTTCACTTGGGAGGAATTTATGCCTCTCAAGATGATAAATTGGCTATTGAACATTTGAACAACGCGCTTGAATATGCAAAACAATTAAATGAACCTTTCTATATCGTTGGTGCTTCATTAGAAATAGGAGATTTTTATCTAAAACGCAAAAATTTCGGAGAAGCATATAAAATGTTTATTAAAGCCTATAAAGTCGCGCAAAAAACTTTCACAAAAGATAATTTGGATAAGGTAAAATCAAGAATAGACGACCTTAAACGCAGAGTAAGTGATGACAGATATAAACAACTTCAACAAGAATATGGTGAATAAAAACATTTATGAAAATTTTATGAAATTATTTTTACAGGAAAACGCAAAAGTTAACCTGATTTCAAAAAATGATGAAAAATATCTGTGGGAAAAGCACATTTTTGATTCAATTTCATTTGAAAAATTTTATGATAAATACATACAAGAGAAAAACGGACTAAAACTTTTGGACATAGGAACAGGCGGGGGATTTCCGGCAATTCCTATAGCTATCAAATATCCGCAAATTGAGGTAACTGCACTTGACAGTATCGCAAAAAAAATACGTGCAGTAAGCTCCGTATCAGAAAGTTTAGGCTTAAAAAACCTTCACCCTGTTTGTAAAAGAGTTGAAAATTTAGAAGAAATGTTTGATATTATAACTTCTCGAGCAGTATCTTCTTTAAAAAACATCTCCCTATATGCCCTGCCCAAACTCAAAAAAGGCGGCTATTTCGTTGCCTATAAATCAAAAAAGACAGAAGAAGAAATAAACGAAGCCTCTCCGATAATTAAAAATCTCGGAGGGAAAGTTATTGATATAATACCATACAAATTACCCCTGAAAGAAGAACTTGAAAGAAATTTAATTATAATCAGTAAATAATTTGAACATTAACCTTTCTTGCACGAGCTTTGTTGTCAAAATCAACCAAAATAACTTGCTGCCATTGCCCAAGTTGCAAAACCCCGTCTATTAACGGGATATGCGTAGAATTACCGACAATTGAGGCTCTTATATGCGCATAACCGTTTCCGTCATGCCACATTTCATCATGATGATACGGTGCGTCCATAGGTGCAATACGCTCCATCGCCTCGGGAAAATCTACCAGTAATCCGGGTTCAAATTCGATATTTGTAACAGATACCGTACTGCCTTGGGCATATACATAAACAACCGCATTTTGAAGTTCATGAGTATACACCACATTTCTTATTTGCGGTGTTATATCAATGATATCCGTATACCCTTTTGTATGTACGGTAAAAACATCATTTATTATTGTCATGCCTTTTACATCCCCCCATTTATGCTAATTCTATTACAAACAAAAATTAATGGTAATTTGGTCTTAACAATTCGTTTTTTTAAATAATTTTTGTTATTCTGTGGTTATGGAAACAAGAATATACGCGCTAACCGATTCTCATCAGGAATGCAGAAATCTGTCAGCCATTTTGAGCGGGATTTATAACTTTGAAAAAGACAACACCGAACCGTTTTTGATACTCGACGGCGGTGATTTGTTTAAAGGAGTTTACGATAAAAATTTATCCGTTAATGCTTATTTAAAAATTAAAGAGCTTCTGCCTAAAGCAAATATATTTCTAACCCTTGGAAATAACGATTTTGGATTCAAAAAAGAAGATTTTGAATATCTGAAATCCGCCGTAAAAAAATTTGAATCTGTCGGAATTCATTTTGTTTGCGCAAATCTATACGAAACAAAGACAGATAAAACTGCAGCATTTCTTCCTCAATATAAAGTTATAAAAATAAACGGACAAAAAATTTTAATAAGCGGATTTTGCGTAAACAACTCATGCTGCCAAAAATTTGGTTATACACTAAAACCTCTGTGCGATTCTTATAAAAATCTTATAGAATCAATTAAAGAAGAATACGACAAGATAATTATTTTATGCCATCACTGGTACCCGTACAGCAAAGAATTACAAGAATATTCAAAAACCATCGGAGCAGAAATCAACCTTATAATCGGGGGGCACGAACACTCCCCGATACCTGCGGATTTTGAACGAAATATATTTTATCCTTTAAGCTTTGCTCGCAGCTTATATAAAATGAAACTCACAAAAAAAATTGAAAATATTGAACAAATTCCGCTAAGTAACTTTCATACAATCGAAAAGCTTGAAAAGCCGCTAAAAATCTATGAAAATAAAACAAAACTACACAAACCGATTATAAAAAGAGTTTTAAATCTGACCAAGAAATACTCAGATCCTTGTCCTTTGGGAACTTTTATTTCAGATAACATGAAAGAGCTGGGAAAAACAGATATAGCATTCCATTCCACAGGATTTACAATGTATAATTTGTCACTTGAGGACAGTCCTTATATCACAAAATACGATCTTGATAAAGTAATTTGTCAAGGCTCTTCACATATTTGCACCGTTGAACTGTCAGTCGATGAAATAAAAAAAATATTTGAAAATGCAACAAAATTCAGAATGTATAAAAACCGCGGGAATTCAAGATTTTTACAATGTTCAAAAAATATTTCAATAACAGGATTAGCCGATAACGAAAATAAAACATATAAAATTCTTCAAATAAATATCGACGGAGAAAACCTGCTTGATGAAAATCAAAACCCTATTGATAATAATCGTAAATACTCTTGCGCTTTAGATTCATATATTGCAAACGGAGAGCAGGGATTTGATATTTTAAGAAATCTTGAGAAAAAACCCATACTAAATCAAGAAAAACCAATTTCGCTCAATACATTACTTTATAATGCATTACGCCAAGCAGAAAAAAGAAATTATCCCTCAGGGCAGTATCCCAGTTTTAAATTAATTGATATTTGAATAAATTATTGTAAAACGTTTTAATTTATTATATTATTAAATCAAATAAAGGTATTAACGGATATGGAGAGTTATATGATTTTAGATAAGGTTAATTTCCCTGTTGATTTGAGAAGCTTAACAACAGATGAAATGAATATTTTAGCATCAGAAATACGCGATTTGATTATAAAAAAAGTAAATACAACAGGCGGTCATATGGGTCCGAATCTGGGTATTGTTGAAGCAACTATTGCAATGCACTATGTTTTTGACACCCCAAAAGATAAGATTGTATATGATGTTTCTCACCAGTGCTATCCGCACAAAATTTTAACAGGCAGGAAAGAGGGATTCTTAAATCCTGATTTATATCACAAATACACAGGCTACACCGCACCGGAAGAAAGCGAATATGATTTGTTTAAAGTTGGCCACACATCGACATCTGTCAGCTTGGCGTGCGGAGTTGCAAAAGCAAGAGATTTAAAAGGTGAAAACTATAATGTAATTGCACTTATCGGAGACGGTTCATTATCCGGCGGAGAAGCGTTGGAAGGGCTTGATAATGCTGCTGTGCTGGGTTCTAACATAATCATAATCGTAAATGATAATGATATGTCTATTGCTGAAAACCACGGCGGGATATACGATAACTTACGCAATTTACGCGAAACTAACGGCAACGCGGAATGCAATTTCTTTAAATCCTTAGGTTTTGAATATTATTATGTAGAAAACGGTAATAACATTGAAGCTTTGATTGATACTTTTAAAAAAGTAAAAGGAGTATCTCATCCGGTAATCGTTCATATTCACACCAAAAAAGGGTGCGGATTAGATGTTGCGGAGCAAAACAAAGAAGCTTTTCACTGGATTATGCCGGGGACTTTGGATCATCTTGACGAACCTAAAACTCAGACATCCGAAAGTTACGAATCAATAACAAAAGATTTTATTTTGAATAAAATTGAAAACAGAGAACCTATTTGTGTTGTTAATGCGGGAACACCCGGAGTTTTTGGTTTTGATAAGAACTATAGAAACAAATTAAATAAACATTATACAGATGTCGGAATAGCGGAAGAGCACGCTGTTGCATATTCATCAGCCATTGCAAAATCCGGAGCTAAGCCTATTTTCTGCGTTATGAGCTCATTTGTACAAAGAACATACGATCAAATATCACAAGATTTATGTTTAAACAATTCCCCTTTAACGATGCTTGTTTATTGGGGCGGACTATCGGGGGCAGATGCGACTCATCTATGCTCGTTTGATATCCCATTGATATCAAATATCCCAAATATCGTATATCTTGCACCGACAAATAAGGAAGAATATATTTCGATGCTTGAATATTCATATAACCAAGACAAATACCCAATAGCAATCAGAGTTCCGTCATATCCTTTAATGTCTTCCGGTGTTGCGGATAATACGGATTATTCAGTTCTAAATAAATTTTCGGTAGTTGAAAACGGAGAAAAAATAGCAATTTTAGGTCTGGGTAATTTCTTTGAACTTGCAAAAGAAGTTAAAAATGAGATTCAGGAAAAACTTGGCATTAATTCAACACTAATAAATCCAAAATTTATAACCGGAGTGGATAAAGAATTACTTGAGAGCTTAAAATCAAATCATAGTCTTGTTATAACGCTTGAAGACGGAATGCTTGACGGCGGATTTGGTGAAAAAATTTCAAGATTTTATGCAAATTCAAAGGTTCGAGTATTAAATTACGGCGGATTAAAAGAATTTTCAGACAGGGTTGCCCTTGATGAATTATATACTAAATATCGTTTGAAAAAAGAGCTTATAGCAGAAGATGTTGAAAAATGTTTAACTGACGCGCTATTAACAGTATAGGAGACGCAAATGGAAGTTTTTTCTAAAAAACATTTCACTGTGAAAAACGTAATGTTTTCGGCAGCAATAATTATATTCCTCTTGCTCATCACACAGATGCAAGATATTGCATTGATGTTTTTTGCATCGTTTGTTATTGCGTGCTCCCTAAATCCTGTTGTTGACAGAGTCGCATCAAAAATGAGTCGCGGTAAAGCTTCTGCAATAGTGCTTTTTGGCATTTTCGGAATAATAACACTATTTTTCATTCCGCTTATAGTTCTTGTGGGACACGAAATAAAGGCTTTTGCAATATCTTTTCCGCAATACGTTGAGAGCATAAAAGAATTTGCACAGAATTCTCCGTTTTTAAACGCTGCAACCCTAAATAAAATTGATATTGCAGGAATTTTATCATCCGCTTCAATTTTTACTTCAAAGTTTTTTGATCAAATTGTAAATGCCGGAATAAACCTTGGTTCAGCCTTTATATATCTGCTGGCGTCTATGTTGGTAATTTATTATTTTATGGCAGATAGAGATTTACTCAAAAAAACCTACGCCCAAATGTTTCCAAAACATATGAAACAAAAGGCAATTGAAGTTTTGGACATAATATCAAAAAAAGTTGGCGGATACATGGTTGGTCAATTAACTGCATTGGCAGGAGTAGAACTTGTAATGACAATTGGACTGTTGATTTTAAAAATAGATTATGCGGTATTGCTGGGTTTAATCACAGCCGTTTTAGATATTGTTCCGATTGTCGGTCCTGCAATAGCACTTGTTATTTGTTTTATTGCAGCATACAAATCAGGCCCTGTTGTTTTACTTTTAGTTGCCGTTGTATTTGCAACAGCACAAATCATAGAAAACAATCTTATAAGACCCTATGTATTTGGTAAATTCCTTGATATACATCCAATTGTTATATATTTATTCTTATTTATTTCTGCAAAATATATGGGTGTCGTCGGGGTAATTTTTGCACCGGCAATCGCCGCAACAGTGTGCGTTTTAATCCAGGAACTTTATATCAAAAAATTGGAAGAATAAATATTAATCTTGCCAAATATTATTATCATTAAAATTACCAAGGTCAATATCCTTAGCCCCGGTAACACCTGATGTTTCATTACTGTTATCAGTACTGTTGGCAAAAGTACTTGCGTTAATAAGTTTAAGATCCTTGCCAATCTTATTGGGTGCTCTGTCAGCGTTTACATCCATAAGCGCAACATAGCAAGTCCTGTTTATATCTTGTGTATTCGGATCACATCTTTTGTTAAAGTTTATGAGAACAGGAGCTCCGCCTTTTAAAATTAAAGCAACATTATCATCTGCATAATCGGCATCATTGCCAAGCGGATCCGTATTACCCATACCAAATACGCTTTTTCCGGTCGCTCCGGCAATTCCGTATTCTTCATCATTTGCTAATTTAATATTCTCATAAGGCCAACATTGGGAAATATTATCCGAGTTGCAAACTTTCGTTATTGTTGAATATTTTTCCAATTCGTTAACAAATGCTTCCGTACTGTTAAAAACCATCCTCGGCGCTCTGATGGAAAGCATAGTAACACCTTGCGCCAATCTCTCTTTATATACTTTTGCAGAATTTCGCTGTATCGTTTCCTGAAATTGTGTTGTTATAGAAGGCAAAATCATCGCCGCAAGCACCCCGACAAGAGCTATTGCAATAACCAATTCGGCAAGTGAAAACCCCGCTTTTTTATACTTTTTATCCATAACCATAAACTCCTTATTATTAATATTATAAACTATTTTTTAAGCGTTACAACTGTTTTTTTAAAATTAGTATCATTTTGTAACAAATTATGACAACTGATACAGGATTATTGCAACAGAGGCTGCTAAGTTCAGAGATTCGACAGATTTATCCATTTCTATTTTAACAGAACCTGTTGAAAAATTTTCTAATTCTTCCGACAATCCATCCGCTTCACTGCCAAACATTATTAACAAAGGATATTTAGGTTTATAATTTTTCAGAAAAAATTCTCCTTTTGGAAGGGTGGCAATCCTTTCATAATCTTTAAATTCCGCTTTAAGCTCATTAAAATCTTCTATACTGACTATGGGTATTTTCCACAAATTTCCGACAGCAGCACGCACACATTTTGGATTATACAAGTCAACAGTTTGTCCGTACAAAACAATTGCATCAATCCCAAAAGCAGCAGATGATCTTATTATTGTTCCCAAATTTCCGACATCTTTTATTGATTCCAGCAGTAAAACTTTTTTTGAGGATTTTAAAATGTTTTTATCAAAAACCTTTTGAATCCCAACAGCCACAGCATCAGGGGCGGATTCTGTTGTTGATATTTTTTTTATAACAGCTGAATTAGTTTGAATAATTTTTTCTTTAGCAAATTCATATTTGTTAATTTTTTGCTTCTCAACAAAAATTGTCTCCAGAATTATTCCGTAATCATAAGCTTCTTTTATTGCTTTATAACCTTCCAGTAAAAATTTTTTAGTTTGTGTACGATACTTTTTTTGCTGTAATTTGACCGCTTGTTTTACTAATTCATTACTTATGCTTGTAATTTCCATTATATAACCTCAAATTCTTTGAGCCATTGGGCTTCTTTTGTTGTAAGCATTTCAAAATCAATAAGCTTTTTTTCAAAATTCATTTTTGTAAAAGAATTTATTTTATTATTTTTAAAATAACATGAATTTTCTAATCTGACACCAAATTCACCTTTTTTATATAATCCCGGTTCTATCGAAAAACACATACCCTCAAGGATTTGGCATTTTGCAATCTCACCGGAACCCAAATTTGGCGGGTATTCATGAACATTAATCCCTATCCCGTGCCCTAAACCGTGGTTAAAGACAAAACCCTCAGTATCATATTCTTCAAAAAGTTCACGAACACGTTCATCAATATCAAATCCGACAACAGGACGCTTTTCATAATTATAAGCATTTAAAAAAGCTTTCAAAACAAGAGTATATATTTTTATATGAAGTTTTTTCGGTTCTCCTTTTACAAAAACTCTTGTCATATCGGTTGCTATACCGTTTTCAAAATATGCTCCGCAATCAATTAAAATAAGACTTCCATCTTTTAAAATTTCACCTTTTGAAGATTTAGAATAATGAGCAAGCGCCGAATTTTGATCTTTTGCAACTATAGGTTTAAAACTCAAACCCAAAGCACCTCTGTTTCGAAATTCTTTTTCAACTTGAGCTGCAATATCATATTCAGACAAATCATTTTGCGAATATATATAATCTCTCACCGCGCAAAGCGCATCATCGCAGCGATGAAACACCTCTTGCATATGATAAAGTTCAACATCATTCTTTACTGATTTCATTTCTTTTAAGGGATTTTGGGATAACTCTTTCGGTTTTTTAATTAAATTATAATCGTACGCATTTATAGAATTTTTATCAACACAAATCTCAAAGTCAGCACTTTCAAGGAAATTTTTAAGACTGTCAAGATTTTCCGGTAAAAATAAAGTTGCTTTATTTTTGTATACAATTGCTTTTGCCTTAATTTTTGCACTGAAATTTTGACTGTAATTTCGCATATTAAACAAATAAGAAACCTCATCCAAATCGGTTACATAAAGTGCTTCATCCGGTTTCAAATTTTTTGAAATAATTTCGATTTTCTCATCAGTTGACAAGCCGGCTAAAGTTGTATCCAAAGAGATATTTCCATGGGAGATATCAGCGACATCAACGTCTAAAGGATCATTTTGAATAAGCTTGATGCGTCTGTACTGCGATAAAAATTCGTAAGTTTTTTGGGAAATTTTTTTGGAAAAAACGCCAAGAATTTCATCTTGAGGAACTTTATCGATGATTGCATTGTAAATATTTTCACCTGATTGCAACTTAACAACGATAACTTTTTCAGGATCAACTTCCAAATCCGCTTGAATATGGTATCTGCCGTCAACAAACAGAAAAATTTTATCCGGAGTAACGAGAGATTCGCCTGCGGAGCCCGTGAAGCCGGTCAATTTATATCTGGAATTTTCTTGCAAATCATTATATTCAACCAAAAATTGATTTGTTGAATTTACAAGAAGGAAATTAATATTTTCCTGAGCCATAAACTGTCTGATTTGCTGTATAAAATCCATAAAATCTTATTAAGCTTTGTCGGTTAGTTGAATTAAATGCCATCCGAACTGAGTTTCTACCGGATGCGAGATTTCACCGACTTCGAGAGCAAAAGCGGCATCTTCAAACGGCTTTACCATCATGCCTTTACCAAAGAACCCTAAATCACCGCCATTTTGTCCGGACGGACATAAAGAAACCTCTTGAGCGGCATCGGCAAAAGATTTTCCGTTGATAATTTCATCATAAAGTTTTTTAGCTTCATCTTCGGTTTTAACCAAGATATGGCTTGCTCGAATTTCAGTAGTCATAATATTCTCCTATCGAAAATATTATAAAATAAAAAGACTTGTCTTGCAACAACAAAACAAGCCGGAAGTTATAAAACATGAAAAATTTTTAATTTTAAGCGTAAGTCCAAATTGTTTTAAACCAAACCGCAAAAAGAAAAATCTTATCGCAACCCCGAAAAAGTGCTTGGACAACCTGAACTTACATTAATATGATAAACTTTTGTGCAAAACTTTTCACCATTCGCAAGAATAAATTTAAATCGCCCAAAGTGAGTATTTTTTACTAGTTCTAAAGAGTAATAAAAATATAAATAAATAGCCTTGATTTTTGACAATGTTTATAATATAGTTTAACGGTAAGCGGACGTAACTCAGTTGGTAGAGTATCTGCCTTCCAAGCAGACTGTCGCGCGTTCGAGTCGCGTCGTCCGCTCCATAAAGAAGCTCCACAATTCTGTTGGAGCTTTTTTATAAGGTCGACAGCGACAAGAGGGCAAATATGCGTTCGAGCGAATTTTGCGCAGGGCGCCATATATAGACGGAGGGAAAGCTCATGGTCAAAGATTGTTCAAATTGCATAAATTTTAGAAAAGTTGTGATAATCGGTTGCGGTTTTGTCGGTTCGGCATCAGCATTTAGCCTAATGCAAAGCGGATTATTTTCTGAAATGGTTTTAATAGACTCCGATATGGCAAAAGCGCAAGGGGAAGCATTAGATATAAGCCATGGAGTCGCATTTTCAAAACCTATGAAAATATCCGCCGGCAATTATTCTGATATCAAAGATGCTTCTGTCGTTATTGTGACTGCAGGAGCAAGCCAAAAGGCAGGAGAAACAAGACTTGACCTGGTAAAGAAAAATATTGAAATTTATAAATCAATCATTCCAAAAATAAAAGAGCAGGAATATAAAGGGATTTTATTGATAGTATCTAACCCTGTGGATATTTTAACAACAATAGCAATAAAATTAAGCGGCACGCCGGAAAATAGAGTAATCGGCTCAGGTACGGTCCTTGACACCGCAAGATT
>CAMOQI010000002.1 GCA_946622835.1 uncultured Candidatus Melainabacteria bacterium | reverse complement strand
CGATTGTAGTGAGTTTACCGCCGGTTTTGTTTAAAGCTTTACCAAGCCAGATTCCTGAATATCCGTTTGATGTTCCAATCTCAATTACGTTTTTTGATTTTGCTTCAATTATAAAATTATATAAGAATTCTGCTGTGATGCGTGAAATATTCCAAAATTCTTTTTGGGTTTTTTCCAGTGATTCCAGAACTTGTTTTGTCGTAATATCGAATGTATCTATCATAGAATCATATTATCACAAAATTTGTAATAAAAAGACAAACTAAATAGAAAAAACTTTTACGGAATAAAGATTAGAGCTGCTTACCCCTGCTTCATGTGCAAAAACTTTGCTGACTGTAACAACTATAATGTTTATGAATACTAATATACCTAAAATTATTAATATCTTTTTCATAGAATAAAATTTCCCGTTATAGCATAATATTAGTTCTGTACTTTGATTTTGTAATCCTCTTTTTAGTGTAATTTTTATAGATTTGTAGTAGAATTTTCTTATGGAAAATGAAATAAATCTGAGAAATTTTGCATATTTAGGAGATGCTGTTTGGGAGTTGTTTATAAGAGAGAAAACAATTCTTATGACGAATAATGCAAAAAAACTTCACCAAATGACAACGGATTATGTTAAAACGGATTACCAAGCACAGGCTCTGCATAATATAGAAGAAAAATTAACGCAAGATGAGCAGGATATTGTTCGTCGTGCGAGGAATCTGCCAATCCCTGTCGGCAGACGCAATATACAAACGCAATATCGTCAAGCAACCGCATTTGAAGCACTTATCGGATGGTGGTATATTTATGATAAATCTCGGCTTGAGCAGATGATAAAAGAAATTATAAAAGATTAGAAAATTCAATGGCTTCTATCATTTCTTTTAGAATAGTATTATATGGGGTCGGAATATTGTGTTTTTCACCTAGTTTAATTACGGTTGAAGCAAATATTTCTAATTCTGTTTTGCGCCCTGCTTCAACGTCTTGAAGCATTGAAGTTTTACCTTCTGGAATCATTGTGTTAAATGCTGAAATTGCTTCATCAATCATTGTTTCGGTATCTGTAACTTTTTGCGCTTTTGCAATTTCCAAAACTTCTTGCATAATGTTTTTCATAAGTATGATAAATTTCGGATTTTCTCTCATTTGTCCAAAAGTCAATCTCAAAATTGCAGAAGGTTGATTAGTGGAAACATTCAGCATAAATTTTAACCAATAAGAACGCAGCATATTTTCAGGGGTTTTGTAGCTTATTTTGACTTTGTCAAAATAATTTTTAACGATTTCAATGTCTTGTATTGAGGTTAAATCTTTGTCTTTGATTCCGAAAACAATATCGCCCACTCCGTCAAAAGTTATTTTATTTCCTTCTCTCATTGCGCTGTGTCCTATAAAATAGGAAAGCAGGGTATGTTTCCAACCGTATTTTTCGGCTATCATTTCTTCGCTTGTCACCCCGTTCAAAAGCGACATTATAATAGTTTCATCCCCGACAAAATTTTTAATATTATTTATTGCATCAATTAAACCGTCAGATTTTGTGGCAATTATAATTAAATCTGCTGTAAAATTATTTTCTTCAGGCAGGATATAGTCTAGTTCAAGCGGTATTCCGTTAAATATTTTTGGTGAAGTTTTATATTTTTCTAAACGGTCTTTGTCAACTAAGATTTTTAAATCGGAATGATTATATTTGCTTATTTTATCTGCATAAATCGAGCCGATTGCACCTATTCCGCATATTAAAACTTTTTTTATCTCATTCATAATAATTTTATTTTATCACCTAAATAGAATATTAAAATTTTTAACATAATTTTAAATTTTGGGCAATTTCACAATAAAAAAATACTTTATATATAAGTAAGTAGTAAGTGTAGTAAATAGTGTGGTTTTTTAGTGGGAATAGGAATACCATATTCAAACCAATACAGCGTAGGTTTGAATCCGAACATACAACTAAATAATTACGGAAGGCGTGTATATTTTGGTCCCCAAGGTTATGGTGACAGTTTTCAAAATAATTCCGTTACACTGCTGTTTGATGAAAATATGATTAAAGGGATGATTGCACAAAATCCGCAAATCAAAAATATCTTGGCTCAAAATAATATACCTCTTGCGTTGAATATGAAAGAACTTTATGAATTAAGAGAAAAACATTGTAAACAAACAATGGAAACAGCCGTAGAAATTGCAAAAAATCTTCCGCCGGCGCTAAGACAACAAGTCAATATGGCAAATCTTAAGGATGCGGCAATATTGCATGATTTTGGTAAAGTTCTTATTCCTGCTCAAATATTAAATAAACCGGCATCTTTAACAGAACAAGAAGCAAAAATTATGAATCTTCACAGTGAATTGGGATTTCAATTGTTACAAACAATTCTTCCCAACGGTGAGGTTTTGAGACTTATCAGAAACCACCATAATAATGACAATTTGGACGTGAATCAACAAATATTGAATTTGGCGGATAAATATTCTGCATTAACTGAGCAAAGAGTTTATAAACCTGCACTTACACCCAAACAAGCATTAACAGTGCTGTTTGGAGAAGTTAAGCGAGGTGAAGTTGATAAATATGTGTTTAACGCTCTTGTTCAAAGTGTTAAACAACAAGAATATTCACAAATTGTAAATAAATATTAAGAGGTATATAAAATATATAGCAATTTTTCATAACAAAAATTGTTTATATATATGTAAGGGAATTTCAAACAATAAAACGGGAAAATAAAGACTCAAGAATTGGGGAAAATTTTAGGGGAAAATAAAAAAATCGAATCATCCATCATAATCATTCTTTGGGGTGCTGATAATATTTCAGTGCCTTTTTTATTGGTTTAAATTATTTTACCAGCTGTGCAAAAACGGGTCATAGAACCTGTTATAAGGATGATAGCGGTTCATGTAATAGTTTTGGCGGTTCATCATATTTATCATTTGTTGTTCATAAATCATTTGTTGGCGCAGTTCATTTTCACGCTGCTGTTGTTCAAGTATAGCTTGTTGGAGCAAGTATTGCTGTTCTTGTTGATATTGGTTTTGTTTGCTTTGGATAAAATTATTATATTCTTGAGTCAGCAAATTAAAGGCACTAAATAATTGTGCATCTTTGTATTGGGTTAACATTTCATTAGCTTTTTTGAAAAATTCATCTTGTTTTGCGGCTATTTCTTGAAGCGTCATAATCGGGGGCAATTGTTTTTCAAAATCTATCCATTTTGGAACTTTTAGGGATTTATTGATTTTTTGGGCTGCTTGTTCAAGTTTTTTTTGTTCTAAATCGGCAATAAGTCTGTTTACTGCACGGATATCTTTTTCTTCTAGTGCAAGTTCTCTGGCATGGTAACAGTATGAGAGTTTGGCGCTTTCATTTGTTTCCATTGCTTGAACTCTCATTAGATTTGTAAAATTAAAATTCATTTGTAATAATTCTTGGGCGTATATATTTGCATTTTTCAAATCTTTCAGACGCATGTATGAATCATATATAATTTCTTTTGCTTCATAGGTTTGGGTTTTAAGTTTTTTGCAATAATTTATTGCGTTAAGGTAATCCCCCGAATTGTAATAACATTTTGCAATTGACATTATTACAGAATCATCGCCGCTGGCTTCATACATTTTGTAATAGTTCAAAGCTTTGTTATATTGCTTTGTTTTGTAATAAAGTTCGGCAAATGATTTGTTTATAATGTATTGTGAAAAGATTTTTCCGCCTGTATCAAGGTTTTTGATTTTATTTAGAGTTCTTAAGGCTTCGTTGTAATTTTCGTTTTTATAACAGATGTGATAGTATTGCAAATATGCGGGATAGAAATTAGGGTATTCGTAAAAAACTTTGTTCCATTCGTCTTTGGAAATGAGTTTTTGAATTTTTTTAACGTATTTGTAGTTTTCTTTATCCTGAGCTGAAAGAGATTTTAAGAATGTACTTTCATCAGAGTGTGTTAAATATATAAATTCAGCATTAATGCTGTCGGCATTGAGGTTGTAAAACTGTAAATATTCACCATATGGTATATTATGAGATTGAGTTTTGTAATTTTGTGCAGCGGTATTTTGAACAGTGGTCATCGGCGGAGTGTTTTGGGTAGTGAAAACGTACCCTTGCGCCGCAAACGAGGGAATACAAATATTGGCAAAAAACAAAGATAGTATAAAAATCTTTTTCATATCAATATAATACAGTAAAACAGCTATAAAATTATTTTGAACCCGAAATTGTAACGAAATGTAAATATGAATTTTAAAATGGCTCAAACCCAGTTATAATGCCCTATATGATATGATATGATATGATGGGATGGGTGTATAGCAATCTTTTGCGCCGAAGTGTTTTTACATGAATATAAGCTGTGTGCGAATTACAGAGAAAAGAGTAAAAACACGAAAGGAGATTTATATGGGCGGCGATTACACGATAAAATCAGGAGATACCTTATCCTCGATAGCAAAACGTTATGGAACGACAGTTCAACAGTTACAACAAGAAAACGGTATTGCGGATGCGAATAAAATTTATGCCGGTAAAAAACTGAAAATTTCCGACTCAGGCAAGTCGGAAAAAACTGTAAATGATGAACCGTCTGTTTTTACGGCTAAGAAATCTAATAAGAAAACAAATGTAAATCGTCAACAAAGTGATTTGGACATGGTGAAAAAAGTAGGTATTCATATAGAAGATCAAAACCGTCAAAAATTTGAAGAAATAGAAAAATTAAAAAATACAGCAAAAGCATCAAATGGCATGACATATAATCAAATAGGAAATGAAATAGATGCTATATTATGTAGATTCCAGCATCTTGTTGAGGATCCCAAATCGGGTAAACAAAGATTTGCAAATCGTGATGAAATTCTTAGGTCTTTATTATTTTTATCTAAAAATGGTCCAAAAGAGTTACAAAATATGTATAAAAATTTTTATGCAAAATTGCAATCTTTGATTTCTGCTGAATCTGAATTAGAATCAAAATATCCGCAATTTAAGACAAAGTATGTCGTAGGTCATATGGCAGATGGAACAAAGAAATATTATAGTGATGAGCCTTGTTCTATTGAAGGATTAATAAAAAAATGGCAAGTTTAGTTATGTAGGGTGGGCAAAGCATTCGCGTGCCCACCAATTTAAATCCGTAGGTTGGGCATACTTGCCCAACAACTAACATAAGCGACGGGCAAAGAAAAACAAATAAAAACAACGGGCAAAGCTTATTGCTTTGCCCGTTATTTATTTAATATATCAGGTGCTTGCGCCCAAATTATTTTTTATTTAACTTCGGTTGGTGGAAGCACCGGTCTTGGAGTTGGGATTTCTCCAAATTTCGGGCATGGTTTTATTTTTTTCGGGTCGCCAAACGGAACCATTTTAGGGTTTGATTTGTAGTAATCTTTTTTGTGTGATGCGTTTTTATAGTCTTTTTCTTCAAGTTTTTTTATCATTGAATATTTTGAGCGTTGTTCACGGGTTAAAGATTTTTTGAAAATTTTATTTTCTTCGTTCATTAATTTTTGGATATCTTTTTTGGTGTTTTTAACAACTTTTTTCTGACGCGCAATTTCTTTATCGCTTGCACCGGCGCCTTTTAGGGCTTTAAGTTTGTGGCTTTCTTTGTTTAATTCTTTAAATTTTCTGTTGTAGATGGGTGAATTTTCTTTTAATAAATCTTCTCTTAATTTAATTTGATCATCTGAAAGGTTAAGGGCATTGTACACGGTAGCTCTGTTTTTTTGTACATGATGCGCGTAACCGAATGTTTCCATAGATGTTCTGTCAAATCTTTTGTGTTTGATGTGATGATTTTTCTTCAATGGCGGACGTTTAAATTTTTGCGGACATTCTTTTTTTACTGCATCTTTTAACGGACAGCCGCCTTCAGGTTGTTGTTGTGCGTATGCTCCTGTAGAAAGGGCAAAACTTAATACTAATCCTGCTAATAATAATTGTTTTTTCATATAATCCTCCTGTGCTTTCTTGGATTCTGACATTAAAACGAGGAATTTGCAAATTTGTTCATTTATTATTTTTAATAATTGTAAAAAATTTGAATTAAAACCATGACAAAAGCCTTTAGTTATTTTATTATCGTCATGTGTTCGGAGGAATTATGTTAGACGAAATGATAGAAAATAAAACCGATTTTGATATTACGTCAAAAAGTGTGTTTTCAAATGAGAAAAAGACTTTTACATCACGTTCGGTTGCTGCTTTGTTGGCAAAAAATAAAGTTCCTTCTTCACATAAACGTATTGCGGACAATTATATAATTGTAAAGAAAATATTTAAATTTCAGGCATGTATGAGCAGAATTTCTAATGTAGAAAAGTCTTTTTTAGAAAAATTTGATTTTAATACTTTAGAATTTACTACAATGAAACAGATGTTTAGCGAATTAGAATTGCTTCAAAAATGGTCTGAATCAGAAGATAAACAAACACGTGATGCCGCAGATGAGATTATGCTTATTAGAGTAAAAGAGTTAAAATTTTTAGAATCAAGCAGTTATGCTTCAATTTCAAATGAAATATATAACGGCTATGAGGCACTTCAACAGTATTTGAAGGAAATAAGTAAGTTCCAAACTGTTAGCGGTATGAAAAATTTATATAGCTAAAAATGTTATATATCACCACCGGGGGTAAATGTTGTTACCGTGGTTTATGTTGTTTTGCCAATGCGCTACCACGGGGAGGGGGGAGAAATTATTTACCCCTCCCCTGAAGAGAGTTTGTGATTGTTTATAAAATTTTGTAACTTGACCTTTTTGGGGTATAATTTGTACAATATAAAAAAAGAGGGGAAGTTATGTATTATCAAGGATTAATAAACAAATACAGGCAATATCTGCCGGTGAGTGAAACAACACCTGTTGTAACTTTAAATGAGGGCAACACTCCGTTAATAAAAGCGGATAATTTAGCCAAAAAAATCGGATTAGATGCGGAGATTTATTTAAAATTCGAAGGTTGTAATCCTACAGGAAGTTTCAAAGACCGCGGAATGACAATGGCGGTTACGAAAGCAAAAGAAGAAGGTTCGGGTGCAATAATATGTGCTTCGACAGGAAATACTTCGGCATCTGCTGCTGCTTATGGTGCTAAAGCAGGTTTGAAAACGTATGTGCTTATTCCTGATGGATATATAGCGCTTGGCAAACTTTCTCAAGCAATGATGTATGGAGCGGAAATCATTGCTATTCAAGGAAATTTTGATAAGGCTCTTGAAGTGGTTCGTGAAATTTCTGAAAAATATCCTGTAACTCTTGTTAATTCAGTTAACCCATACAGAATTGAAGGTCAAAAAACAGGAGCGTTTGAAATTTGTGAAGCTTTAGGTCAAGCTCCTGATTATCATTTTATCCCTGTGGGAAATGCTGGTAATATAACGGCATATTGGAAAGGATATACCCAATGGCATAACCTTGCTAAAATATCTAAATTGCCAAAAATGATGGGGTTTGAAGCTCAAGGGGCAGCGGCTATAGTTAAGGGTGAAAGAATTATGAATCCTGAAACTTTAGCAACAGCAATACGTATAGGAAATCCTGCAAGCTGGAAACAAGCAGAAGCCGCAAGAGATGAAAGCGGCGGTATGATAAATTGTGTCACAGACGATGAAATTGTTGCAGCATATAAACTTTTGGCATCTACAGAGGGTATTTTGGCAGAACCTGCATCTGCTGCGTCTGTTGCAGGGCTAATAAAGGTTAAAAATCAAGTTAAAGAAGGAACAAAAATTGTTTGTATTTTAACAGGAAACGGTCTTAAAGATCCTGATAATGCGATTAAATATTCAAATGCTGATGTTAAGAAAACATCATCCGAGATTGATGAAATTTTGCGAGTTATGAATATATAACGGAGATTTTATGTTTTATAGAAAGGGTATAATATTTTTAATATTTGCATTGTTATTGACAGGTTGTACAAAAACCGACAAATTTGCAGATTGTCTTGTTGTGGCAAACGGAGTTTGTGTTACAAAGATTTCTAAGAGTTATTCTGTTGGTAATAATTATTGGGAAGGTGCAAAAGAGTTGTGCGGCGGTGTTAGAAATTTGCCAACAGCCATAGATTTGGCTAAAATTGTCGGATTTGTTTATGAGGATATTTCTTTAATCCCCTCTGATGAGTCAAAAAGCGGATTAAAACCAAAAAAGCTTCATTATAAAATGTTTGATTTGCACAAAGACGGCTATTTTAGTATATTCTCTGATGAAACCGAACAGGCAAAAAGAATTTCATATGTGAGAACATATTATCAAAATCAAACTGAATGGACTTCCATAATGAGTAATGTCGGTGCTAATGTTGTTGCGGTATGTGTTAAACATAAATAATAATTATAAATAAAAAAAAGCTCCCAAATTTTGGGAGCTTTTTATATTGAAAAATGAAATTATTCTTCATCATCAAGATTGAAATCAGGAGCGCCGAACATACCTTCAATTTCTTCTAAAATAGCAGAAGGTTTTCTTGCTTGATTTCTTTGAGCAACAGCGCGTTTTCTTTCTTCTCTGTCGCGTTCTTCATCAGCATTGATAAGATGATGGAAACCTGTACCTGCAGGTATTAAACGACCGATAATAACGTTTTCTTTCAAACCTCTTAACAAGTCTTTTTTACCATCAACAGCAGCTTCTGTCAGGATTCTTGTTGTTTCTTGGAAAGATGCTGCTGAAATAAAGCTTTCAGTGTTCAATGAAGCTTTTGTAATACCTAACAACATATATTCACAAGTTGCAAGAGTTTTACCTGCTTCTTCTGCCGCTTTATTCTCTTTTTCGAATGTCTGAACTTCAATAAGTTCGCCCGGTAATAAGTTGGTATCACCCGCATCAATTACACGAACCTTTTTAGTCATTTGGCGAACAATGATTTCAATATGCTTATCAGCGATTTCAACACCTTGTGAACGGTATACACGTTGTACTTCGTCTACCAAGTATTGTTGAGCAGCTTCCGGTCCGCATAATCTCATAACATCATGCGGGTTCAACGGACCTGATGTAAGTGGTTGACCCTTTGTAATTTTTTGTCCGTTTGAAACAATTACATTGGTGTCAATTGCATATTTAATCTCTGTAGATGAACCGTCTTCATCTGTCAAGAATAATCTTGGCAAGCCGTCATCATCAATTTCGATTTTTGCTGTTCCGTCGTATTCTGCCAAAATCGCACAATCTTTTGGTTTTCTTCCTTCCAAAAGTTCTTCAACTTTCGGTAAACCTTGAACGATATCGCCTGTTTTTTCTCTTTCAAATACCAATGTAGCCAATAAATCGCCTCTTAATACTAAAGAGCCTGTATCTATCTGCAACATTGTACCAGGGCTAATCAAATACGGACGACCGTTTCTGATTGATATGCTTGTTTTATTTATAGCTGTTACAACACCTGAAACCGGAGATATTTCACCGCTTTCGGTTATAACGCTTTCAGCTTTAACAAATGCACCTTTTTTAACAGTTGCTTTTCCTTTAATTTTTACATCGGTTGAAGATTTATCGGAAATTAACAACAATCTTCTTGCTTCAGCTTCGTTATCTTTGATAGATGCAACAGCATCGTGCATAGCAAGAACTTGAGTTTTTGCAACAGGTGTTTTTGGAGCAATTGTTTCGCCGTTTTTAACAAGAAGTTCTGTTTGTAATGAAGAATGAGTTGTTCCTTCTGATTCACGGCGTACAATCAAGTTTTCTAATACAACAATTCTCAAATCTCCTCTTGAATCAAGTTCTACCATACCTTTAAGATGTGACAGGTATCCTTGCATTTGGAGAACCAAACTTGTTCTTGTTAATGTTGCGCCGTCTACATTTCTTACTCTTGCGCCGTCTTTGTATTGCAGTTGTGTGACAGGAATGATGTTTATTAATTCATCCGATGAATTAAAGTCAATTGATACATCCTTATCATTTACTTCTAATACTTGAACCGGTCTGACTAAGATTTGGATAGGTTGATTTGTAATAGAATCATCATCTAATGAAAGGGATGTTTCTAATTCTTCATCCAAATCATCAAGTGCTGCCAAATCATCAACTGAAGAATCCATAATTGTAACGATAGATGTTGCTTTCGCTTTAATACCGTCAGCAATCACAGTACCTTTTTTGATAACTTCACCTTCATCAACTTTTAATTCTGAAATGCTTGACAATGTGTGAACTTGTCCCGGTCTGATTGTAATTTCGTGAATTACATCGTTGTATTCTTTGAATTCAACAATACCGTCTATATGGCAGTATACGTCCTTAACAACTTCTGTTCCTGCTGTAACTGAAGTTCCGTTTTCTACCATTTTTAATGTTGAATCTTTGTTAATTTGATGAATTTCTTCCGGAATAAATACTACTTTACCCGGTTTTGTAATGATTTGGTTTTCATCAACTTCAACATCAACATATCTGATTTCACCTGATGAAGTTACTGCACAATCATCGTTAATTAATTCGGCAATTATCATACCGTTTTCTACTGTTGTATCAACAGGAGCTTTAACGATATATTTTTCACCTGTCTTATCAACTGTCCAGATTTGTTCTTTTTTGGTATGTTCAAATGATGCATTTTTAGGTTGTAAAGATGCAATTACAATTGTCAATTCTTTACCGTGAACAATCTTTTTGATTTTCTTACCGTCAAATTTAGCATCTTCTATTTCTAAATCGTTACCTACACGAACTTCTCCGCCGTGTTCTGATATGGTTAATGTTTCTGCTAATTTTTCACCTTCTGATACTTTTTGTCCGTCTTCAACAAGAACTTTTGAACCGCCCGGAAGAGTATAAACATCTCCGCCTAATACCCAAATAACGCCTTGTTTATTAGTGGTTCTTGAAATGTTTCCTTGTCTGTCTTTCTTTTCGTCTGCTTTAAAATCTTCAAATACGACTTCACCTGAAATATCAGTTGTAATATCTTTTGTAGCTTTTTCCGTCAAACGAGAACTATCACCCTGAGATGAAGGAGCATGTTCAGCCATTTTGTAGCCCTTGTCAACCTTCATGCCATCAGTAATAAATAATGTTGCACCCGCAGGAATATGATATTTTGTCGTACGTTTTTCACCTTTAACTTCAATATCTGCTTCATACATTGAAACATTTACAATATCACCATGACGGGTTCTTAATTCTCTTGCTTTAATTTTTGAAACAACCGTACCCGCTTCACGAGCAAGAATTTCTTTTTTAGCTTCTTTAACACCTACCGCACCGCCTGTGTGGAAGGTTCTCATTGTAAGCTGTGTTCCGGGTTCCCCGATTGATTGAGCTGCGATAATACCGATTGCTTCACCGATATCAACTAATTTTTGAGTGGTCATTGCCCAACCGTAACACTTTTGGCAAACTCCGTATTCAAGACCGCAAGTCAATCCTGAACGAACTTTTAATTCATTCAAATCAAGACTTGAAATCTTTTTAATATCATTTCTGTCCATTGTTGTACCGTTTGCAACAAGAACATTACCATCAGCATCTACAATATCCTGAGCAACGGTTCTGCCTAATAATCTGTCAATTAACGGAACTATTACAACATCTCCGTCAGTGATAGATTGCATATTGATATATTTTTCAGTGTGGCAATCGTCAGCTCTTATTATTACATCTTGAGCAACGTCAACCAAACGTCTGGTCAAATATCCGGAGTCGGCTGTTTTTAATGCTGTATCTACAAGCCCTTTACGTGCACCGTATGATGAAATAATGTATTCTGTAACGGACAAGCCTTCTTTAAAGTTTGATTTAATCGGTAAGTCGATGATTTGACCTTGTGCGTCTGCCATCAATCCTCTCATACCAACCAGCTGCGATACTTGTGATAAGTTACCGCGGGCTCCTGAGAATGCCATCATATATACAGGATTTAATTTGTCAAAGTTTTCTACAACTTGTTCTGTTAATTTTGCAGTTGTTTCAGACCAAGTATCAATAACTTTTGTATATCTTTCAACTTCGGTGATTTCACCTTTTAAATATCTGTTTGTAGATTTTTCAATTTCTTCTTCTGCTGATTTTAACAATTCCTTTTTGGATTCCGGAACTGAAAGGTCAGCAATTGAAATAGTGGTGCCTGACTTGGTTGCATATTTGTAACCAAGATCTTTTAAAGCGTTAGCTAATGCTGCAGCTTTTGCTCCGCCGTATTCCAAATACATTTGACCTAAAAGTTTTTTCAAAGAACCTTTATCCATTTGTTTGTTAATGAAATCAGGAGTTTTCTTAGTATTTGTATATGTTCTTTCCATTTTAGTTTTTCCTTTATGTTTTAGTTTGATAGGTTTGATAAGTTTATAAGTTTGATAAGTTCATTTCAGTTATTCAAATTTTTTCTTATTACTTGCAGTTATAAATTCTAATTAACATAAAGAACTTATCTGCTTATCAAACTTGCATACTTATCCTACTTAATTTTATACTAACGCTTTTCTTACTTCTTCGTTGAAAATTATTCTTCCGACAGTAGTTTCCAATCTGTTGTTTTCTTCATCTCTGACGATGATTTTGTCATGAAGGTTAATAACTCCGACTTCGTATGCGGAAATTGCATCTGCAAAATTGTAGAAATAACCTTTGGTTTCTTGTTCTTGATCTTTAATTGTTGTCAAGTAATACATACCAAGAACCATATCTTGAGATGGTGTAACAATTGGTTTACCGTTAGCCGGAGCAAGTAAGTTGTTAGTTGCAAGCATTAACATTCTTGCTTCTGCTTGAGCTTCAATAGAAAGCGGTACGTGAACAGCCATTTGGTCACCGTCAAAATCAGCGTTGAATGCTGTACATGCTAACGGGTGAAGTTGAATCGCACGTCCTTCAACCAATTTCGGTTCAAATGCTTGAATACCCAGTCTGTGAAGTGTCGGTGCTCTGTTCAACATTACAGGGTGTCCGTCAATTACCTCTTCTAAGATATCCCAAACAATGTGTTCGGATCTTTCAATTTTCTTCTTAGCAGATTTAATATTTTGAACGTATCCTCTTTCAATAAGTTTATTAACAACAAACGGTTTGAATAATTCAATCGCCATTTCTTTAGGCAAACCGCATTGGTTCAGTTGCAATGTAGGACCTACAACGATAACAGAACGACCTGAGTAGTCAACACGTTTACCTAACAAGTTTTGACGGAAACGACCTTGTTTACCTTCAATAATGTTAGATAACGATTTTAACGCTCTGTTATTAGGTCCGACAACGGTTCTTCCTCGGCGTCCGTTATCAATTAAAGCGTCTACTGCTTCTTGAAGCATTCTTTTTTCGTTTCTGACAATAATTTCAGGAGCGCCCATTTCCAATAGTCTTTGTAAACGGTTATTTCTGTTAATTACACGTCTGTACAAATCATTTAAATCTGATGTTGCAAAACGTCCGCCGTCTAATTGTACCATCGGTCTTAAATCCGGAGGTGTTACAGGAAGTATATCCATAATCATCCAAGTCGGATTTGTTTCTGATGAAATCAACGAATCCAATAATCTCAATCTCTTAATTAATTTAGCTTTCTTTTGAACAGAGGTTGTTCCTTCTGCTAATTCGGATCTGATTTCTTCTGCCAATGTTTTAATATCAACTTCTGATAAAAGTTCCTTTATGGCTTCTGCACCAATACCTACTTTTAGGGTAGATTCTTCGTTTTCTGCCATATAATCTTCGTATTCTTCTTCTGTAAGAAGCTGAAGTTTTTTAAATTCGCTGTCACCTGCATCTATTACAACATAGCTGTTAAAATAGATAATCTGTTCCAAATCTTTTAATGTCATATCCAAAAGTAAACCCAAATATGATGGTATACCTTTCAAGAACCAAATATGTGAAACAGGGGCAGCAAGTTTAATGTGACCCATTCTGTGACGTCTTACTTTTGAATCGGTAACTTCAACACCGCAGCGTTCACAGATAATACCTTTATGTCTCACTCTTTTATACTTACCGCAATAGCATTCCCAGTCTTTTGTAGGCCCGAAAATCCTTTCGCAGAATAAACCGTCTCTTTCCGGTTTTAATGTACGATAATTAATTGTTTCCGGTTTAGTAACTTCGCCGTGCGACCATTGAAGTATTCTGTCCGGAGAGGCAATACTTATTCGTATATAATCAAAATAATCTATGCTTGTTGACATTTGTCATTTTCTCCTTTTCTTTACGGTAGGAATAACCCCACCCCGAAATCAAAGATTTCGACCCTCCCTCAAGGGGGAGGGGTTGTAATCTACTATAAATCGCCAAAAGTGGTCGGTGTTTCAAAGAAATTGATATTCAATAACTCTGAATCAACATCTGACAGTGTACGTTTTGGTGCGGCTTTTCTTAAGTCGTCCATATCTGTCATCAAGTCTACTTCCTGACCGTCTTTTTTCGCTACTGTTATATCTAAACCAATACTTTGTAATTCTCTTACAAGTACCTTGAATGACTCAGGAATACCCGGTCTTGGGATATTGTCACCTTTAACGATAGCTTCATAAGCTCTGTTACGTCCGTTAACATCATCTGATTTGATTGTTAACATTTCTTGCAGAGTATAAGCAGCACCGTACGCTTCCAATGCCCAAACTTCCATTTCCCCGAATCTTTGTCCGCCAAATTGTGCCTTACCACCCAAAGGTTGTTGGGTTACAAGTGAGTATGGTCCGGTTGATCTTGCGTGAATTTTATCATCAACAAGGTGGACAAGTTTCAAGAAGTATGTCAAACCAACAGCAACAGGTCTGTCGAACGGTTCACCGGTTCTACCGTCAATAAGCATTACCTTACCGTCTTCTCCAACCCAGTCGCAGCCTGAATCTTTAATACCTTTTAAAAGTTCGGCTTTTGTTGCGATTTCTGATTGGTTTTCGCCGTACATTTCATCAAATGACGGTGCTTCATAGTAATTTCCTGTCAGGTATGCCGCCAAACCTAATAATAATTCATAAGTTTGACCAACATTCATACGAGAAGGAACACCAAGCGGGTTCAATACGATATCAACAGGGGTTCCGTCAGGCAAGAACGGCATATCTTCTTTTGGTAATATACGAGATACAATACCTTTATTACCGTGACGTCCTGAAAGTTTATCCCCGACAGAAACCTTACGTTTTTGTGCGATATAAACTCTGATAACTGTATTTGCTCCCGGTGGTAATTCATCACCTTTTTCTCTGTCAAATACTTTTACGTCAAGTACTCTTCCGCCTTCTCCGTGAGGAACACGAAGAGAATTATCTTTTACATCTCTTGCTTTTTCGGCAAAAATTGCTCTCAATAATTTTTCTTCAGGCGGATGCTCAGATTCACCTTTTGGTGTAACTTTACCAACCAAAATATCATCAGCGTAGACTCTGGCACCAATTCTGACAATACCTCTTTCATCCAAATGACGAAGTGCATCTTCAGATACATTCGGAATTTCTCGGGTAATTTCTTCAGGTCCTAATTTAGTCTGACGAGCTTCTATTTCGAGTTTTTCAATGTGTAATGATGTGAAGATGTCATCGTGTACGCATCTTTCTGATAAAAGAATCGCATCTTCGAAGTTATAACCTTCCCAAGGCATATATGCAACCAAAATGTTTTTACCTAACGAAAGTTCACCGCCGCAAGTTGAAGCTCCATCTGCGATTACATCACCGACTTTAACTTTGTCGCCTTCGTGAACCAAAGGTCTTTGGTTAATACAAGTATCTTGGTTAGATCTTACATATTTCATCAATGTATAGATGTGCGGTTTGTTGTGTTGATCGCGAACAACGATTTCTTCACCTACAACTCTTTCAACAGTACCGTTAACATCTGCAATTACAACCATTCCTGAGTCTTTTGCAACACGAGATTCAAGACCGGTACCAACTCTTGGCCTTTGCGTAATCAAAAGAGGTACTGCTTGACGTTGCATGTTTGAACCCATCAATGCACGGTTAGCATCGTCGTGTTCAATAAACGGAATCATTGAAGTTGCGACAGAAATAATTTGAATTGGGCAAACCCCGACATAGTCAATCTTTGAAGATTCGCACATAATAAATTCCGAACGATATCTTGCAGGAACAACTTTGTCTACAAATTTTCTATCCTTAGTTAATTTGACATCAGCAGGAGCGCAACGGAAGTTTTCGTCTGCGTCTGCTGTCATATAAACAACTTCATCAGTTACAACACCGTCTTTTACAACGAAGAACGGAGATTCAACAAATCCGTAATCGTTAACTTTAGCGTGTGTTGCCAATGAACCTATCAAACCTGCGTTAGGTCCTTCAGGTGTTTCAATCGGACAAATACGTCCATAGTGTGAAGGGTGAATATCACGAACAGCGAACCCTGCACGTTCTCTTTGAAGACCACCCGGCCCTAATGCCGAAATACGACGTTTGTGTGTTAATTCAGCCAACGGGTTTGTTTGATCCATAAATTGTGATAATTGTGAACTTCCGAAGAATTCTTTTAATGAAGCAATCAATGGCTTTGTATTTAATAAGTTCAACGGAGTTAAAGTTTCGGAATCCTGAAGAGTCATTCTTTCCTTTACTATTCTTTCGATTCTTGAAAGACCGACTCTGAATTGGTTTTGTAATAATTCACCAACGGAGCGGATTCTTCTGTTTCCTAAGTGGTCAATATCATCCAATTGACCTTCATCGTATGTTAAATTAATCAGATATTCGATTGTTGATACGATATCTTCAACCGTTAATGTTCTTTGATTATTAGGAATATTTAAGTTTAATTTTTTATTTAATTTATAACGACCGACACGACCGATGTCATATTTCTTTTCATCAAAGAATCTTGATTCTAAGATTTGACGTCCGCCTTGTGGAGATGCGGGATCTCCCGGTCTTAATTTTTTGTACAACTCGATTAATGCTTCATCTGTTGTTTCTGTAGAGTCTTTTTCAAGAGTCTTTTTCAAAAATTCAAAGTGTGTGAATTTTGATTCCATTTCAGAAACAGTGATACCCATAGCTTTTAATAAAGTTGTAGCTAAGATTTTTCTGTTTTTATCAATCTTAACGTGGATAATATCATTAGAATCTGTTTCGATTTTCAACCATGCTCCGCGGTTAGGAATCATTGTAGCGTTGTATAAACGTTTTCCTGTAGGAGACGGGTCGCATTTGAAGTAAACCCCCGGAGAACGAACGATTTGTGATACGATTACACGTTCTGCGCCGTTTACAATAAATGTACCTTTGTCAGTCATTGTCGGGATATCGCCGATATAGACTTCTTGTTCTTTGATTTCCCCGCTGTCACGGTTAACTAATCTGATCATAACGCGTAATTGTTTTGCATAAGTTGCGTCATGAATTCTTGCTTCTTCGACAGTGTATTTTGCATTGTCGAATGTGTAATTTGGTAAGAAATGCAACTCTAATCTGCCTGTATAGTCTTTAATAGGAGAAAATGAAAGTAATTCTTCTTTCAAACCTTCTTTTAAGAACCATTCAAACGATTTTTTTTGCACTTCAATAAGGTCCGGTAAATCATCCAAACGAGTATGGGGAATACCCATCGGTGTTACCCTTTTTGCATATTTTGTCTCAGACATCAATTCACCTCATTTTAAATGGTGTACTACTAAAATCTTTTTTCTAACTTAAGGCTGTAAACCCCCGTCATATTTGACGGAAAAATGCAATTTTACGATAGTTGTAAAAATCTGCAAAAGCCGCGTATATTCTTTGTTTAGGGCTTAACGCACACTTTGCCCGACTCTACATTTGCATGTTCTTCTATAGTAGTACTTCAATATTTGTAGTCAAGCATACACTTGTTATTTTTAAATAATTTTTGTAAATTTTTGTAACGATTTTATTGCGCAGGATAAGTTTGATGAGTAGGGTAAGTTGTTACGGTTTGGGTATTGCTGTGCCTATGTATCTATTTATCATCTTGTTTACTAAAATAATTAATAATTATATCAACAGCTTCACGTATAGTCATTTTTGAGATTTTTTCGTCGTTAATTTTTTCACCTTTTGTATCTTCGTAGCTGGTTTTAATCAATTGATATAATTCATCTTTATCAACATATCCGTCTTTGCGGATTTCGGTTGGATTTTGGGTATCTTTGAGTTCAATTCCGTCTATTTTTCCAAAGATGGATTGTACTTCTTTGCGGCACACCTTTATTGCAATTTTACCCATGCCCCAAATAGTGTTTTTGGAAACAATTTTTTCAAACCCTTTGTAGTCGGTTTTTTCAAAATCGTTTGTAAAATCACCAACAGAGCTGTTTAAAAATCTATTTTTTATAAAAAAAGTATAATCCATTATATCCCCTTATATTCTTATAAAGTATTTTTGGGTATGAAAATTGCTTAGTTTGGTTTATTATGTAAACATGTATTACTTTGAAACTATTGACGGCAAAAAAGTTTTAAAATCCGATTATATAAAAAATGCTCAAGCGTTTTTTACCACACGTGATATTTGTATTTGTGACAAAGGATTAGGGGTAAATGGCAATGAAAAAATTACTCAAAATCAAAAATTGATAGCGGAATATCTTGGGATAGAGAGTCAAAATCTTATTTTTCCAACGCAAACTCACAGTGTAAACGTAGAAACAGCAAGAGCTTCGCAAAAAGATTATCCCGACTGTGACGGTCTGATTTTGACAGAAAAAAATCTTGGGATTTTTCTAAATTTTGCTGATTGCACTCCCGTAATTTTATATGATGAAAAACAAAATATCGGTGCAATATCTCATGCCGGCTGGCGCGGAACGGCAGGTAAAATAGGGGTAAAAACAGTAGAGAAAATGATTAAAAATTTTGGAACAAATCCTAAAGATATAATTGCACTAATCGGACCTGCTATCGGTTTTTGCTGCTACAATGTCGGAGAAGAAGTTTTTGAAAAATTATCAAAAACAGTGGGTGATTTTTCGGGATTATATGAAATTCGTGAAGGGAAAATTTTTGTTGACCTTAAAAATATTAATAAACGACAGCTTGAAGAATCGGGAGTTGAAAGGATTGATGTTTGCCCTTATTGTACGGTTCACAATAACGATTTGTTTTATTCATACAGAAATGAAAACGGTACAACATTAAGGCATAGTGCAGTGTTAAGATTGATATGATTAACAGAGTTTATTTAATTTATCATAATGAGTGACAGCAATCTATCTCACATTATGAGATTCTTCGGGGCAAAATCTTTCGTCATTCAGAGCGAAGCGTGGAATCTAAAGATTTTGCCCCTCAGAATGACGGAATTTTGTGTAGGTATCGAAAAAATAATAAATTAAAAAGCCGACCCATTTGATCGGCTTTGATATATGTGAGATAATTTTGATTCGTGTGGTTTTTTATGCAAAAAATCCTTCTAAAGCTTTTTCCGCATTTCTGGTTGTTGCTGCTAAATCTCCATTAAGATTTTCTGCAAGATATCTGTTTGTTCCTCTTTCTGTAGATACTGCTATTCTTGACGCAACATCTTTTAAAGCGTCTACTGCTTTTTGCGGGTCATCTAATCTAAAGTATCCCGTACAGTTAGGAAACATAGCTGCTGTTTCTGCTTCAACTCTGGATTTAAAATCTTTGTTTGTTTTAAATTCAACACCCAACAGAGAATAAGGATTTATGTCGCCCAGTTTTTTTCTGTCAACAACATCACTATTGCCGGCAACTTGTATTGGTGTTGTACTTTTAACTTTCTCTGATTGAACATTATTAGGAGCCCCGGTTTTTTGTTGCCATATTGGTGGACGACCTGCTCCTGATGTTCCGTTTACTGCTGTCATATCGAATCTCCTTTTTCTCACATATTGATAATATAAATTATCAGTTTCTCTTAATATTCCTTTTCAAGATTTTCCATCTGTATATATATAAAGTATTTATCTTTTAAATAATTGCGCACATGTATTAAAATGTTACAAACTCTTAACAAAATAGTTGAAATACTTTGATATTATAATATTTTGATGTTTGTGTTTTTATGGTTATTCAAAAAAATTGTGCGATAGTATAGATTTTACGATTAATTAGCCTATCGGGTAATATGCACATTGGTAATATTCAAATAGTATAGTATTAAGGATGGTTAGGCAAAAATATAGTATAAAGATGGAAGAAGTTATAACAACATTAACGGAAAGAGAAGAGGAGGTTTTGGTATATTTAATCCAAGGTTACACCAATAAGCAAATTGCGGAGAAACTAATCATTACTCCTGCAACAGTAAAAGCACATGTTTCATCCATCTTACATAAAACGGGAGTAAAAAATCGCTTGGAATTGGCGCTTTATGCAACAGCACACGGATATTCTAATCCTCATCTAGACTCAAAACGGCCATAAATGCTTCTTGCGGAACCTCTACACTTCCGACTGATTTCATGCGTTTTTTACCTTTTTTCTGTTTTTCAAGGAGTTTGCGTTTTCTGGAGATATCGCCGCCGTAACATTTTGCAAGTACGTTCTTGCGCATTGCTTTGATTGTTGTTCTGGCGATTACCCTTCCGCCGATTGCAGCTTGTACGGGGACTTCAAACAATTGTTTCGGGATAATTTCTTTGAGCTTAACAGTTAATTTTTGTCCTATATAAAACGCATTATCTTCATGGCAAATGACAGATAGTGCGTCAACAACTTCGCCTGCAAGCATTATGTCAAGTTTGACAAGTTTTGAGCGTTTGTATTCGCTGAATTCGTAGTCTAAACTTGCATATCCTTTTGTTCTTGATTTTAATTGGTCATAAAAATCAGTAATAACTTCACTTAGCGGAATTTCGTATGCCAAATCAACGCGTACTTTATCGAGATATGTCATATTAATAAATATTCCGCGTTTGGATTGAGCCAAATCCATTAAAGTTCCAACGTATTCGTTGGGGGTGATAATTTGAACCTTTACATAAGGTTCTTCAATATAATCTCTGTATTGAGCAGGTGGAAGATTTGCGGGATTATCGATTTCAACCACCTCACCGTTTGTCTTGTGGACTCTGTATACAACAGACGGAGCCGTCGTTACAAGAGTTAAATCATACTCTCTTTCCAAACGTTCTTGAGCGATTTCCATATGAAGCATGCCTAAAAATCCGCAGCGAAACCCAAAGCCCAAAGCGGAAGATGTTTCAGGCTCAAATGTGATACTTGAATCATTAAGCTTTAATTTTTCTAAAGCTTCTTTTAAATCTTCATAATCTTCATTATCAACGGGATACATTCCTGAAAATACCATAGGCAGTGCTTCTTTATACCCCGGAAGAGCTTCTTTTGCAGGATTTGCAACATTTGTTATTGTATCACCCACAAATCTTGTTAATTCTTTAATAGAGCCTGCAAAATAGCCGACATCCCCGCAGGTTAATTTTTTAACAGAAACTCTTGCAGGTGTTTGGTACCCAAGTTCAATAACTTCAAATTCCTTATTACAAGCCATAAAGCGGATTCTGTCACCAACTGATATTGTTCCGTCAACGACTTTGAAATAACATACAGTACCTAAGTATTGATCATAGATACTGTCAAAAACTAATGCCCTCAATGGTTTATCTGAATTGTCATCAGGTGCGGGAATATAATTTACAACGGCTTCCAAAACATCGTCAATACCTTCTCCTGTTTTTGCGCTGACAGGAATTGCCATGGAAGCATCTATCCCCAATATTTCTTCAATCTCTGCTTTTACACGTTCAACATCTGCTGAAGGCAGGTCAATTTTATTTATGACAGGAATTATTTCCAAATCTTGTTCTATTGCAAGATAAACATTTGCAAGCGTTTGGGCTTCAACACCTTGTGTTGCATCGACAATAAGCAGTGCGCCTTCGCAAGCAGCCAAAGAACGTGAAACTTCATAGGAAAAATCAACATGCCCGGGGGTATCTATCAGATTAAGTTCATAATTTTTGCCGTCTTGTGCTGTATAATTCATTCTTGCGGCGTTAAGTTTGATTGTAATTCCGCGTTCACGTTCAATATCCATGGAGTCAAGCAACTGTTCTTGCATATCACGTTGTGCAACCGTTCCTGTTTTTTCCAGTAATCTGTCCGCAAGAGTTGACTTTCCATGGTCTATGTGGGCAATTATACAAAAATTTCTTACATTATCTCGGGTATTCATAATTTTAATTATATCATTAATATATTTAATTTTTCTATCTTTGTGATAGACTACAAACATAGAGGATATTGTAGAACTTATAAGTCGGGATTATCATTCCGGCAACAAAATACAGATGGAGATAAAATGAAAGAGAATTATTTTCCGCAAGAAATAGAGAAAAAATGGCAAAAAATATGGGATGAAACAAATGCGTTTAAAACTCCCGACGAGAGTGACAAGCCTAAATATTATGCGTTATCAATGTTTCCCTATCCCTCAGGAAAACTTCATATGGGGCATGTCAGAAATTATACAATCACTGATGTAATTGCACGTTTCAAAAAAGCAAACGGATTTAATGTTTTACATCCGATAGGTTGGGACAGTTTCGGACTTCCTGCCGAAAATGCCGCAATGAAACATAATGCTGATCCTGAAACTTGGACGGATGAAAATATTGCATATATGACAAAACAATTAAAAATGCTTGGTCTGTCTTATGATTGGGACAGGGAAGTTACGACCTGCAAACCGGACTATTACAAATGGACTCAGTGGTTATTTCTTCAACTTTATAAAAAAGGACTTGTTTACAAAAAAGAAGCTGCCGTAAATTGGTGTGACGAATGCGGCACGGTTCTTGCAAATGAACAAGTAATTGACGGAAAATGCTGGAGATGTGACAGCGTTGTAGAAAAAAAATATTTATCTCAATGGTTTATAAAAATTACCGAATACGCAGATGTATTATTGGAAGATTTAGATAAACTTACCGGCTGGGGCGAAAACGTAAAAACAATGCAGGCAAACTGGATTGGAAAATCTCATGGTGCAATCTTTAAATTCCCCGTAGTTGATTCGCCAAACGGTGATGTTAAAGAAGTTCCCGTATATACAACAAGACCTGACACTGTTTTTGGTATTACCTATCTTGTTGTTGCGCCTGAATACGGGGATATAGAAAAACTTACAACACCTGAAAACAAACAGGCGGTAGAAGAATATAGAGCAAATGCCCGTAAAATGACCGAAATTGAACGACTTTCAACAGACAGGGTTAAAACGGGTGTTCCATTGGGAACGCATTGTAAAAATCCGTTTACGGGAGAAATTTTCCCGCTATGGACTGCGGATTATGCGCTTGTTGAATACGGAACGGGAGCAGTTATGGCTGTTCCGACGCACGATACTCGTGATTGGGATTTTGCCCATAAATATAATTTACCCCTGAAAGTAGTTATTCAAAATCCTGAAAATCCGTCGAATTGCGAAAATGAAGCATATACGGACGAAGGTATCTTAATAAATTCCGGCGAATTCAACGGAATGAAAAATACCGAAGCGAAAAAATTAATTACTCAAAAAGCCGTTGATGAGGGTTTTGGAGAATTTAAAACGCAATACAGACTTCGTGACTGGTTAATTTCACGACAAAGATACTGGGGAGCGCCAATTCCTGTTGTATATTGTGACAAATGTGGAATTGTTCCCGTTCCGGAAGAACAATTACCTGTAATGTTACCAAAAGATGTTGATTTCAAAGTTGTCGGAAAATCACCGATTACGACATCTCAGACATTTAAAGATACTGTTTGCCCTGTTTGCGGCGGACACGCAACAAGGGAAACCGATACTATGGATACTTTTGTATGCTCAAGCTGGTATTATTTGAGATATGCTGATGCCAAAAATAGTGGAAAATGTTTTGATAAAGACAAAGTAAATCATTGGCTTCCTGTTGATCAGTATGTCGGCGGTATTGAACATGCAATATTACACTTATTGTATTCAAGATTTTTCACAAAAGCTTTACGCGATTGCGGACTTTTAGATTTTGATGAACCGTTTAAAAACTTGTTAACTCAAGGTATGGTCTTAAAAGACGGTGCTAAAATGTCAAAATCTAAGGGTAACACGGTTGACCCCGATGAAATTTTTGAAAATTACGGGGCAGACACCGCAAGATTATTTATTCTGTCAGACTCTCCTCCGGCTCGTGATTTTGACTGGTCAGATGCAGGAGTTGAAGGATGTTACAAATTCTTGAACAGAGTTTGGCGTCTGATTTCCACAAACCAAGATAATATTTCTCTGTGTGACTCTGGACTTGATTCAGAATCTTTTAAAGATAAATCAAATGATGATTTAGTCAGAACGGTTCATATTGCGATTAAAGGAATAACTAACGATATTTCAAATGATTTTCAATTTAATACGGTTATTTCCAAGTATCGTGAGCTTGTTAATGCAATATACGATTGGCAGGCAAAGAAACCTCAATTAAATGATGAAGATAAACAAGTTTTGAGTTTTGCCATTAAATCATTGTTAATCTTAATGTCACCTGTTGCAGTTCACCTGACGGAAGAAGCATGGCATGAATTAGGCGGTGCAGGTTCAATTCACGAGCAGCCTTGGTGTGAGTGGGACGAAAACCTTGCAAAAGCATCCTCTATTACTCTTGTTGTCCAAATTAACGGCAAGGTTAAGGATAAAATAGAAGTTGATGAGGGGGTAGGTGATGAAGAATTGAAAACGATTGCTCTTGAAAGCCCTAAAATAAAAGCCTTAACTGATGGAATGACAATAGTTAAAACAATAGTTGTTCCAAAAAAATTGGTTAATATTGTTGTAAAAGGGTAAAGATATTATCTGAAAAGCCGGCGCAAATATGTATTTGCTCGGCTTTTTATCGGAAGGTTTAATCATTTTGATTCATTTATTTTGTTGAGTTATAATATATTCATATGTTTTCACTTAACGAAGATTATATTTCACCTGCATATGAAGATTTCCGCCATAGTGTGAGAAGCGGGGTATCTTTTGCCGTTACCGGTTTGACTTCGGTATTAAGAAATTTTCTCATATACAAATCAAAGGCATTGTCCGGTAAAAAGATTTTGTTTTTAACGTCAACAGAGCAGTCTGCATTAAAATATCAAAGTGATTTGGCTTCAATATTTGATTTATCTTCGGTTGTTATGCCGTTTCAGAATATTTCAATGTATGAAGCTGTCGCTCCTAATTTATATGATTATGCTCAACAATTAGAAATATTGCAAAAAAAACCGGATATTGTTATTTGCCCTGTAAAAGCTGTTTTTGAAAAATTCCCCGATGAAAAATTTTTTAAGCAAAATCAATTAAAGATAAAAGTGGGTGAAAGTATTGATTTAAAAGAGCTTTCTCAAAATTTAATTTCTTTGGGATATAAAAAATCCACCATGGTAAACGATATTTCAGAATTCAGCATTCGCGGGGATATAGCAGATATTTATACTCTTGAGGATTTTCCTGTCAGAATTGAGTTGTGGGGGGATGAAGTCGTTGATATAAGATATTTTAATAACGAAACTCAAAAATCGACAAAAAAAACGAAAGAAGTAAAAATTTTACCGATATATAAATTCGTATTACCGATGGAAAACGGATTGCCGTGTTGTCCTGAAAATCTTTCAAATTCGGGAGAAGAAGGATATTTTGAAGGTATTGAAGTTTATCAAAATTATTTTAATAACAATTTGGTTAGTGTTTTGGATTATTTTAAGGATTATATTGTTGTTTTTGATGAGGCTTCCGAGATATTTTCCAAGTATGAATTTATTGATGAAAATTTTGAAAAACAACTTGCGGAAAATATTAAATTAGGGTTGATAAAACAGATAAAGGGCAAAAATCATTATACATATGAAGAATTTCTGAGAAAAACTTCTTCTTTTATTAAAATCGGTTTGAATAATTTTATCGACGGAAAAACAGAGAATCTTATCGAGTTCAATTCTCAGCCGCTGCGCAATTTTGAAGCAAATATGGAAGCTGTGTCTGATTTTATTAAAGCCCATAATGCTTACAAGATAATAATAGCAACGGATTATCCCGATCGAGTGCGTGAAATACTTGCACAAAAAAATATTTTCGATATAGAGTTCAGTGAAAGCATAGTAAGCGGCGGATGTATTTTAGAGGATTTTAAAACTATTGTTATTACGGA
>CAMOQI010000001.1 GCA_946622835.1 uncultured Candidatus Melainabacteria bacterium | reverse complement strand
GGCTCAAACCCAGTTATAATGCCCTATATGATATGATATGATATGATGGGATGGGTGTATAGCAATCTTTTGAGCCGATTTTACTTTCTAAAAGTATAAGGGGAAACACATTTAGAAAGTAAAGGAGAAATTATTATGGGAATTGGAAAGATTGGTATGTATGCAGCAGAAAAAATTGCAGCAAAAGTTGTTGCAAGAGATTATGTAAAAAATGCGGCAAAAGTTTTGAACAAAGGGGCATTGAAAGGTATAAATTTTGATGGAAAAGTTAAGGTTGCAAAATTTGATTTTGAAAAAATTCCGGAAATAAAATTACCTAAAAAATCACTTTTAGAAAAAGTATATGAATCTTTATTAAAATTAAAAGGTACAGAAGGTTCATTTACCTTAACAAAAACTCAATTAAGGCTTGTTCCGACAAAAAATAAACCATTTTTAAAAGAATTTTTAAAACGAACAAAAAATCCAAAAATAAAAATTTCTTATAAATCTACAGAGCAAGGTTCAGGATATACTGTTGCAGGTGTAAGATTTATGGATGGTAAAAGTGTTATCGGAACAGGTGCTGTTTCTATGACAAATCCCGGAGCGGCAAATAATGTTATAAAAGCAAGATTATCTCTTGGTCGCAAAGGTGAAGCTGTTACAGCAAATGCATTTTTAGATGGTGGTAAATCATTAAATGCGTTAACAGATGATATTGCATTAAATGTATCTCGCAAAGCAGGAAAATTTCAAGCACAAGCAAGATATGGTGATATGTACGGTGCAAATATTCAAGTAGCTCCGGAAAGTAAAGAATTTAGAAGAATTGCAAGGCTTACAGGTAAAGAACAAGAAGTAAATAAATTAACTCAAGATTTTCAAAAAAGAACAACTGATTTTATGGCAAAAATAAATGATAAAGTGCAACATTTATTGAAAAAATAAAATATGTAAGTTGGGCTTTCCAGCCCAACAGGGTAAATAACAACGTAACAACGGGCAAAGCGATAAGCTTTGCCCGCCTTTTTTAATTAGATATATTTACCCCCGCAATAAAAATAGCCGCTTATACGGCTTTTTTCGGTAAAAGGTTAGTGTGTAGGAGAAAATAAAGAAAAAGAAAATGGATGTTTCCATATATCATGTACCCGTTTTTTGTGATAAAATAACCTTAAAATATAAAACTTTTACATTTTGTAATCTTTCAGGAGAATTTATGGAGATTTTAAATAATTTAAAAAAAATAACGGAAAAAAATATTGAGATATTAACAATATTAACCTTGGGTATAATTTTTTATTTGGTATTTTTCCACGCAATAGGAACATACCCCCTGATGGATGTTGATGAAACACGATATGTTTCAATGGCAAGAGATATGTATAATACAAAGGATTTTTTGACTCTGTTTTTAAACGGTGAATTTTTCTTTGAAAAACCGCCACTATATTTTTGGCAAGAGTGTTTATCTTTTGCTCTGTGGGGAAAAGTTAGCGAATGGAGTGCAAGATTTCCTGTTGCTTTATTAGGATTTTTATTTTCTTATATAGTTTATTTTACGTTTAAAAAGATTGTAAACAGAGGATTTGGGGTTGTTGCATCTTTGGTTTTGGCAACATCTTTAGAATTTATAATTCTTGCAAAATATGCAATTTTGGATATTGTATTAACATTTTATATAGGTTTGGCGTTGATTGTTTATTTTCAAACATTTTTCTGTCAGGAAAAAAATAAAAAATATTTTTGGTGGTTATTTTATTTATTTTCAGGACTTGCGGTTATGTCAAAAGGAGTACCGGGCTTTGTTGTTCCGTTTGGAGTAGCGTTTTTCTGTTCTATAATAGCAAGAAGGTTTAAAGAAAATTTCAGACCGATATATATGTTACCCGGAATATTGGTATTTTTATTGTCGGTATTGCCTTGGCATATTGTTATGTTTATTAAACATAATCCGCTTTTTTATGAAGAATATATTGTAAAACATCATCTGCACAGATTTTTGAATACAGAAAATAATGAAATCGGCAGAAAACAACCGTTTTATTATTATTTTGTTGTAATTTTATGGGGTTTTGTACCGTGGATTTTCTCTTTTGTCGGGGTATTGGTACAAAAATTAAAAAATATAAAAAACCTTGACTTGATGAGTAAGATAAAAACTTTTGATTTTGAAAAATTAGATAATAGGGGTAAAATTTTAACATTAAGTTGGGTTTGTTTGTTATTTATTTTGCTGTTTTATTCCGCATCATCAACAAAATTGGTTACATATATTCTCCCTGTATATTTTCCGTTGGCAATAATTACAGCCTCTTTTTGGGATGATTATATAAATAAAAAACAATATGAAAAAACGATTAATCTAACTGTGAAAATATTTGGTTGGCTTTGTGCAATTGCCGGTTTTGGGGCGATTTTCACGCAATATTATTTGCCTGCTCAATTAAACGCCGATATCTCGGATGCAAAAATAGTAACTATTGTGTGTTTATTATCTTTTGGGATAGGCACATTATTATGTTTAAAATATAAAAAATATATTGGAATATTTATTTGTTATGTTTTGTTTATGGCATTTATTTCCGGTTTTGCCACGGATAAATTCTTTAAAATAGATTATAAATTCGGGCAGCAGGATTTGATTGAATTTGCGCAATATGCAAAAGAAAAAAATTATACAATTTCATCTTTTGGAATGCATAGAAAATATTCTCTGATATATTACAATGATAAAAAAGCAGATTATAACGAATCTTATGAAATAAGTAAAGAATTACTGGAAGAAGATTTAAACAAAGAAAATAATATAGTTATTGTGAAAAATAAAGACTTATTGAATGTCGAAAATGCGGAATATAAAATTATAAAAACCGGCAGACGTTATACAATGTTAAAATCAAAGGATAAATAAATTGAATTTATTAGAAAATTATGAAAAATTTCTGGAAGAATTCAATATTGAAATTGAAGAAATCTTTGAAAAGCAAAAAGAATTTATAAAATGCAAAAAAGGGTGTTCGCTTTGTTGCCGGCAAGGAGATTATCCTTTTTCACAATTAGAATTTACATATTTGATGGATGGTTATATAAAACTTCCGGCACAGATAAAAGTAATAGTTCAAAATAATATAAAAAACTTATTGGAAGAAAAAAAGAATTTTTCAGGCGAAAGATTTGAGCATAAATGTCCGTTTTTGATAAATGATGAGTGTTGTGTATATAAATATCGCGGAATAATTTGCAGAACTTTCGGGGTTTGTTATTATGATGATATAAAAGATTGTGTAAGGCTTCCGGGATGTGTTCATTACGGATTAAATTTTGCAAATGTTTATGATGAAAATACAAAAACACTGGATATGGAAGATGTTTACCCGAAAAATTTAAGAATAGATAAGGTTTTAGAAAGTCCAACAGCAAAAAAATACGAATTTAATCATGGACAAATTCGCCCGATTTTAGATTGGTTTGGGGCACAATATTAATCTACCAAACAACCTTTTCAATCATTTCAATTTCATAACCGTCCGGATCTTGTATAAATGCGATTTTAGAACCTTTTCCGTTAAGATCAAAGGGTTCGTACAGATATTTGTAGCCTAAAGAGTTTAATTTTTCGCTAAATTCATCCAATGAATCAACAGAAAAAGCTAAATGACCAAAACCGTTTCCTAAAGAATAACCGTCTTTCGGGGTTTCATCATTATGCGTTAATTCAAGTTGAACAGTGCCGTCTTCATCGGTTAAAAAGTATAAATAACAATCTTCAAGCCTTTTTTTCTTGTCTAATTTCATATTTAAAAGTTCAGTATAAAACTTAATACTTTTTTCGGCATCTTTTACTCTTATCATTGTGTGAAGCAATTTCATAAAAACCTCCTAAGTATTTTATATGATTATATCATAGTTTTTAAAATATTTATGATATAATTTTTTTATGAACGAGATATTAAAAGTAATAAAAGGAACGAAAGATATATTACCTCAGGATGTGCATATGTGGCATTTTGTGGAAAAGACGGCAGAGGAAGTTTTTTCGCGATACGGTTTTGAAGAAATAAGAACACCTATAATTGAAATGACGGAATTATTTTCAAGAGGGGTTGGAGATACCACAGATATCGTAAATAAAGAGATGTATACTTTTGAAAAGAATAAACGTTCAATAACATTGCGACCGGAAAATACGGCAGGAGTAGTTCGTTCTTTTATAGAAAACGGAATGTACAGACAGTCTATGCCTGTAAAATTGTGGTACAAAGGTCCGATGTTCAGATATGAAAGACCGCAAGCAGGACGTCAAAGACAATTTCATCAGGTTGGGGTGGAAGTATTTGGCGTTAGTCAACCTACAGTCGATGCAGAAGTTATACTTGTTGCAATAAACTTTTTAAAATCTTTGGGGCTTACGGATTTGGAAGTTGAATTGAATTCTTTGGGTTGTCCGAAGTGTAGAGAAAATTTTAAAAATGAATTAAAAAAGGTTATTCAACCTTATTTGAATGAATTATGTGAAGATTGCAATACAAGATTTGAAAAAAATCCGCTAAGGCTTTTGGATTGTAAAGTTGAGGATTGTAAAAAGATTTATCAAAAAAAAGAAATACAAAAAGTTATAACTTCAGATTTCTTGTGTGATGATTGTAAAAATCATTATGAAGAACTAAAGATGTATTTAGACAAAATGAATGTTAAATATGCAGAAAATAAGCTTCTTGTAAGAGGTTTGGATTATTATAACAGAACAGTATTTGAAATCAAATCAAAAGATTTGGGTTCTCAAAATGCAGTTTGCGGCGGAGGCAGATACGATAACCTTGTTGAACAACTTGGCGGAAGCCCGACTCCTGCAATCGGTTTTGCGATGGGAATGGAAAGATTAATATCACTTTTAGAAGAAAGACAGCCGAATCTTTTAGATGCATATATTGTGTCAAAATTCAAAACAGACGCTTTTATTTTAGCGGAAGAATTACGCGGAGAGGGTTTGAGTGTTGATTTTGAAATGGGTGACAGAAAGTTTGTAAAGCAGCTTGAAAAAGCATCAAAAATTGCAAAGTATGCCCTAATTTTGGGAGAAGATGAAATGGCAAAAAATCAGATTTCCATAAAAAACTTGGAAACAGGTAAACAAGTTACCGTTAATCGCGCAGATTGCGTAAAGATGCTTGAATTATAATTTATTCTTCTTCTGTATTGAAATGTCTGGGATAACAGTCATTTGGAAGTACCATATAATCCCCGTATTCAGCTTTTAGCAATGCATCTTCATTGTTCGGACATGAAAAATACTTT
Source organism: uncultured Candidatus Melainabacteria bacterium (assembly GCA_946622835.1). Taxonomy (GTDB): domain Bacteria; phylum Cyanobacteriota; class Vampirovibrionia; order Gastranaerophilales; family Gastranaerophilaceae; genus Zag111. Next base: position 21,017 of record CAMOQI010000001.1, on the reverse strand, counting down.
CCTTCATAAAAAATTTTTTTCAGAGGAAAAATAGTTTCATAGTCAACGACTAAATTTTTATGATTATGTGGGAAATCTATACCGAAAAATAATGAAGGTTTTGTACTTTTATCAACCGTATTTCCATTTAAAATTTTTTCATCACGAAGCTTAAAAAATCTTTTTCGCATACCTTCCGGATTGTTAATAAAAAACGGGTATAGTAATTTGTAAAATTTTGTATTAATTATCTTTTTTATGTGTTTGGTAAGGATAATTTTTTCTTCATCATTTGTCCGTTTATAGTATAAGTCATAAGGAAAAATATCTATTGCTATGTGGGGTATTTGCTTATGTAAAATTTTTACAAAACATTTATTTTTACCGTTGTTGTTGTATTTTAAATAATAGTTATTATCTTCAGAAAAACCATTTTGGAAGAATTCAATAAATTTTTCATAATCTTGTCTGGGCATGCCACAATCAACATCATCGTCCCAAGGGATAAAACCTTTGTGTCTGACAGCGCCTAAAAGATTTCCAAAATCCAGCCAATATTCCAAACCGTATTTTTCGCATATATTATTAAAAAATTCCATTGCTGAAAGATTATCAAGTTGAATTTGTCTTAATTTTCCGACAGCCGGAGGAATTTCGGTAATCGGACAATTAAGTTTTATAAATGCATTTCCGGAATTTTTTATTTTTGATTTTAGATGCCTAAATTTTATTCCCAAAAAATAGATAATTATTCGATTTGAACTTTTTGTGTCTATAGAAAATACATACTTCCAAAAACTATCCTTTTTCATAATAACATGTTACATCAATCTAAAATAAAAGTAAATAAACAGGAATTAAGGAAATTTGCATTCAGAGTATGTTTTGGTTAAAATAAAACTAATTACAAAGGGGATAAAATGAAAATAGAAGCAAATAATTTGGTAAAGATATACGGTGCAAGAAAAGTTGTTGATGATGTAACTTTCAGCATTAACAAAGGTGAAGTTGTTTGTCTTTTGGGTCCGAACGGAGCCGGAAAAACAACGACATTTTATATGGTTGTAGGGCTTATTAAACCAAATGGCGGCAATATTGTTTTGAACGGGGAAGAAATTTCATCTTGGCCAATGCACATAAGAGCAAGAGCAGGTATTGGATATTTGCCGCAAGAGGCTTCAAGTTTCAGAAGTCTTTCGGTTGAAGATAATATAAAATTGGTTTTGCAAATGAATGAAAAGCTTACCGAAACGGAAAAATCAAAAAAATTGGAAGAATTATTATCAGAATTTGGGATTATAAAACTCAGAAAAGCGACAGCAGTATCATTATCCGGCGGAGAACGCAGGCGTGTGGAATTAGCAAGAGCTTTGGCGGCAAGTCCGGATTTTATTTTGTTGGACGAACCATTTACAGGGATTGACCCTATTGCAATCGGTGAAATTAAAGAAAATATTAGAAAATTATCGGAAGATAAAGGTTTGGGTGTGCTTATAACAGACCATAATCCGAAAGCAACGTTATCTATCACAGATAGAGCATATGTAATATTTGACGGAAAAATAAAAGTTCAGGGTAAGAGTGAAGATGTTGCCAATAACCCAATAGCAAGAGAATTTTATTTAGGAAAGGATTTCTCACTGTAATATGAAATTTCAAATTCCTAAAATAACAGTATATGACAGATATATGTTCAAACAAGTATTCCTTGCGTCAATGGTTGCGATGCTTTTGTTTACAATTGTTTGGATAGCACCCGAAATTTTATTGAATACCTTAAAAGAAGCGTTAGCCGGTGAATATTCAATGAAAACGGCAGTTTTGTTATTGTTTTACGAGTTGCCCAAGATTTTGGATAAGGCTTTTCCGGTAAGTTTGCTTCTGGGAACGATTTTTACTTTTGATAAAATGAGTAAAGATTCTGAATTAACCATATTTAGGGCTGTTGGGATGTCGTTTAAACGAATTATTGCTCCTGTTATTGTTCTTAGCGTAATTTTTACAATTTTTTGTTTTATTACCGGAGATAAAGGTATACCTATGGCCGCCGAAAAATCACGAGCAATATTAGGCAGTGTTCGCAGTACTCAATATATTTATATTAAAAAGGATTCAACAGGTCACCCTTTGGCTGCGGTCGTTGTTTCAAAATCGTATGACAGGAAATTAAACGGAGTTATTGTTCTTGATTTTTCATCACGCATTTATAAAGATGTTCACCAATTATCCAATATTTATGCAGCGAAAAATGGTTATGCTCACGAAGACAGATGGGAATTGAGAAAAGTTACTAATTATAAAATTTCGCCTGACGGAATTTATATTGATATAAGTAAAATAAATAAAATGGATATTTTAAAAGGAAAAGATGCGAAAAATGCGTATACTTTGATGACATATTCTGCTATGAAAGAGCGTGACATTTCAAATTCGAGATTGAAACGTTATGCGAACCTTTTAAAACATGAAAGCGCTTCAGAAGAATACAGTTATGTTTTAAATAAATATCTTCAAAGGTATACTCACCCGTTAGTTTGTATATTATTAGCAATATTAGGTTGTTTATTAGGTTTCAGTAAACCAAGGGAGCAAAGGCTGGTTGGTTTTACAATTGCAATCGGATGTATTTTCTTATACTATATTACTTTGCCATTTTTTGATTTGCTGGCGGAAAAAGAAATCTTATCTCCATATATAACCTCAGTCTTTCCTATAATTGCGTTCAGTATTGCAATATATGGTTTTTACAAGTCAAAGGATTTATGATATGAAGTTAATAAAAATATTAATATCAGTGTTATTTGTATTTATATTTTGCTCTCCCGTGAATGCCGGAAATATTTCTATTGATAAAAACAACGGCATATATCATATTGTATTGAAAGGTGAAAAAATAAAAAAACGAATAAAGTTTGTTGTATCAGAAGACTTGATAACAAACAGAGAAGCGCATATAAAAGGTAAAGGCATATTGACTGTAAATGCCGGATTTTTTGATCCTAAAAACGGGAAAACAATATCTTTTGTTGTTACAGATAGAATGACAACAGCCGATCCGATGTTCAACCCATCATTGTTAGCAAATCCTTTTTTCAGACAGAATATGAACAAAATTTTAAACCGCAGTGAATTTAGAATTATGCAGTGCGGGAACAAATTTGAGTATGCAATAACAAACCATAAATCAGAAGTCCCTTTTGGTTGTATGCTTCAAACTTCGGCGCAGGGCGGGCCATTAATTTATCCTGAATTAAGATTGGAAGAAGAAGGTTTTGTTGTAAAAGATTCGGAAGGTAATGTAATAAGAGAGTCTGCTTCGGTTTTGCATAAAACATCAAGAACAATAATCGGATTAAAAGGTACAGACGAGTGTCACATACTTATAATTACAGACGAAAATCCAATGGATATGTATGAGGTCCAAGCTTTGTGTAAAAAACTCGGTCTTGACAGAGCTATGGGTTTTGACGGCGGCAGCTCAACCTCAATGAATTATAAAAATAAAATAGAAGTAATCTCGACTATTGGCGATAACGGCGGTAGAGTCCTAAAATCATTTATGATTATACACTAAGTTGATAAACAAATTTATTAAAGTTTTTACTCTTGTGTAAATTTATATTAACTGAAAATTTTCTAATTATTTCTGATTGTAAAGTAATATTTGAAAGTTCAATCTATTGATTGAGCTGCATAAAAATTTTTTATATTTAAAAGTGAAAAGTGTTGGTATGACACGAATACAACCTACTCGAGAATGTAAAGTTTTGTTAAAATTACTACAAAAATAGTAAACATTAATGGAAAAAATGCCGTTACATGGGTTATAATATATGTAGAAGATATACTCCCATACATACCGCAGGTAATAGCCGACAGATATTTTGATATAATCAAAATAGAAAGGCAGCGAATATATGAGCAATATACAATTTCAAAATGATTTAGATAAATTAATTGAAATTCTGCCCGAAGGAATTAAAGCCCGTTTGGACTTTTCCGTAATGGACGATGCCATTGAAATAGTTATTGACCTTGGTCGGGTTCCGGAAATCAGACATTCTGATGGTAGGATTGAATATTTGGGTCAAGAAAAGGTTACTCTAGACGATATAGAATTTATAACGTCGCGAGTACAAGAATTTACGTCGGATAATCGTTCCGGTATTCCCGGAACATTGCACCGAATAAGTGCAATAAGAAACAGACAGGGCAAGGTTGTAGGTTTGACGTGTCGTATTGGTCGTGTTGTCACCGGTACGATTTCTTGTATAAAAGATATTTGTTTACAGAATAAGAGTATACTTTTCCTTGGGCGTCCGGGGGTTGGTAAAACAACAAAACTTAGAGAAATTTCAAGACTTATGGCGGATGAGCTTGGTAAACGTGTTATAATAGTGGATACATCAAATGAAATTGCCGGAGATGGTGACACTCCGCATCCTGCTGTCGGGCATGCAAGACGTATGCAGGTTCGTCAACCCGAGTATCAAAAAGATATCATGATAGAGGCTGTAGAAAACCATACGCCTGAGGTTATTGTGGTGGATGAAATCGGAACAGAAGCAGAGGCTCAGGCTGCAAGAACAATAGCAGAACGTGGTGTTATGCTTATTGCAACAGCACATGGTAATAGTCTGGAAAGTTTAATTAAAAACCCGACTTTATCGGATTTGGTTGGAGGAATTCAATCTGTTACGTTAGGAGATGATGAAGCAAAACGTCGTTCTTCTCAAAAGACTGTATTAGAACGTGAAAAACAACCTACATTTGATATTGTAATAGAAATTTTAGACAGAAATACCCTAGCGGTATACAAAGATACTGTAGAAGCGGTGGATTATATTTTAAGAGGATGGCCGATACGTCCTGAAATACGTAAAGTTGATCAAACATATACATTCACGCAAAATACCGCAGAACAGTCAAAAACACCTACGGTGATTGATAAAATTAACTCTTTAGATGATAAAATTGAGCATCCTGAAAGTTTAAAATTCAGTTTTTCAAGACAAAAGTATGTCGAAGAAGTTAAGAAGTATAAGAAAATATATTTGTATGCAGTTTCAAGAAGTATTGCAGAAAAAGTAATAGAGCGTCTTGATTTGAATGCAGAAATTACAAGAAATATTGATGATGCAGATATTGTAATTGCGCATAAAAATTTTATCAAAGGAGGCGCAAAAGTTTTGTCTACTGCGGAAGAAAACAGACTTCAAATATTTTATGTTAAAACAAACTCAATGGCACAAATACAAAAAGTTATAAAAGATGCATTGGATATTGCAGAATTAAATGAACGACAAACATTTTATGATATTACCGAAAAGGCTCTTGATGAAGCAAAGGCAGCTATAGAAAAAGTTTTGGCAGGTGAAGGTGATGTTGAATTAACTCCTCAAAATACTCAAATAAGAAAGCTTCAACATGAGCTTGTTGAACAACATAATCTTGAAAGTAAATCTGTCGGTGAAGGTGACAGCCGTCATTTACGTATTGTTGGCGGTAAAGATTATGAGAAAAAAATGGGTTAGAAGATAAATTATTATTTTAAACTTTAATATTTGATTTAGACATATGTTTAGATTAAGATAGTTTTATGTTTAAAGAAATAATTGCGAAAATTAAAGATAAATACAATAATTTAAAAATATTGGATAAATACATTATAAAACAGGTGATTGAGCTTTTTATAATGGGTGTTTTTGTATTTACCACGATTATTTTTGCATCAGATACGTTTATTACCTTAATTAAGCAAATTGCAAGATTCGGGATTCCTTTCAAGGTTGCATTCATAATTATATTGTTAAATTTACCATCAATTATTGTAATGACAATACCTATGGGGGTCCTATTATCAACAGTTATGACTTTAAATCGTCTGAGTTTGTCCTCTGAGATTACTGTTATGAGGGCTTGTGGGATAGGTATAAACAGGATTGCCAAATCAATATTTATATTTGCGGTTGTAATGTCATTATCGAGTTTTATAATAAATGAGAGCATAGTTCCTGTAATGACAAGGCAAGCAAAAGATTTAGCGCTATGGGCATTGGGTCAGAAAAATATTCCAAACGGTAAAGAGAATTTTGTATTTAAAGAACTTAACGATAGCGGTGCGTTAAAACGATTATTTTATGTCGGTACGTGTAAGGATAAAACTTTGTATAATATAACGGTATTAGATAATGCAAAGGATGGAACTTTACAAGTTTTACAAGCAAAAGAGGGGAGAACATCTCCTGAAGGCTGGATCTTTGAAAAAGGCGCAACATATACAATAGGAAAACGCGGGCAAGTTTTGAATACGACATTATTTGATACTTCAACTGTACAATTTGGTATAGATTTAACCAAAGAAATGAATAAAAACCTTGCAAAAGAGATGAATTTTTCAAAATTGTTGAAGTATTTGAAAAAATCAGGCTTACAAGAAAAAGATAGGCAGATTTATACGATAGCACTGCATGATAAAATAGCTCTTCCTGTTACGACGATTGTATTTGTGCTAATCGGAGTACCGCTGGCGATTACTCCTCCAAGGGTGCGGTATAACAGGGGATTTTTATTCAGCATTTTGATAATCTTTGCTTATTATGTTGTAAGAGCGCTTGCTATTTCGTTTGGGGAAGCAGGATCTTTAACTCCGTTGATTGCAGCGTGGCTGCCTAATATTGTACTTACTATTTGGGGAATTTTACTTTATTATAAAAAAGTTTACACAATTTCATAGAAATCATACTTTTAATGGTCAAAAAAATTTTTTTTATGTTTTAAAATGTACATATGAATAGCAGCGGAAATAAAAATCAAATAGGCAGTAATATATTCAGCAGAGAATATAATTTTTCTAATGTAAATCCTTTCAATACGGATTTAACGGTTGAACCTGCGAATTCACGTGATGTTGTACAGACATCAACAAAACGTATAAATGGTTATGATTCGGCAATATTAAATAACACAAATACTGAAAGAGTCGAAGAAGAAAATTTGAGCCTTGAGTATAGAATAAAAGAAAAAGAATCTGCAATAAAAGAACTGGATTCAAAAATAAAAACTGCGGATACATATGGGACTCAAAATGAGGCTTTAGGTTTAAAAGCAAAACGCCAAAGGATTTCTCAAGAGCTTACAATGTTAAGAAAGCAGCAAATGTATGGCGAAAAAACTTTAAGTGATAACTTTTCTCATGAAAAATTTAAACAAACAATGCCGTTAATATATAAAATTCAGCACTTTGTGTCACATAAGATATTGGCAAAACTCTCCAAAAAAATTAATTCGGTTGTCACATTATCAGATTCTTTGGAACAATTATCAGAGATAAGTAAAAGCGTTGATGAGCTTGTGGAAATGAATGTTCCTTATGGTGAAAAAGCAAAAAATTACGAGAAACTAACCTCATATTTAAATCAAGCAAATGTGATTCATTCTAAAATATCAAAATCCTTGGGAAAAAAAGTTTAAAAACAGTGAATAAATAAAATATTTCAAAGAATCTCGCCATTATACATTTCTTAATAAATATCAGTTGTCTGATATCATTTTCGCTATATTTATTCTATAATTTAGCAAAGAGATATATAAGGAGCAGGGATATATGAAATTTATTGTCAGAAAAGAAGATTTATTTGACGGAATCAAAATTGTTGAACGTGCAACATCTCAAAAAGCGGTTCAACCTGTTTTGTACAACATTTTAATTGAAACAGTCGGTAATAACGCAATCCGATTAACCGCAACAGATTTAGTTTTGACAATTATAACAACGGTAGATGCTCAAGTTGAAAAAGAAGGCAAGATTACATTGCCTGCAAAAAAATTAAATGAAATAGTATCAAAACTGGGCAATGAGTTAGTGACAATAGAAACCGAAGAAAATGGAACGACAGTAAATATTTCATGCCAAAAATCAAAATTTGATATAATAGGGATTTGTGCATCCGAATTTCCTCCGGAGGTTACAAATTATAATATTGATGATGCAAAATGTTTTGATGTTGAATTAAAACCGTTTTTAAAAGCCATAAGACAAGCCGGATTTGCTGCGGCAAGTTACGAAGTCAGCAATCTTTTATCAGGGATTGTTTGCGATTTTTCAAACGGAATTTTAGAAATTGCGTCAACTGACGGAAACAGACTTGCAAGAGTTAGAGAAAAAATCAATTCTGACATAACCGAGCAAACTCAATTGATTATCCCTTCAAGAACTTTAAATGAATTTATGAAAATGGGTTCATTTATGGATGACGAAACAATTAAAATCTGCAAGGATAAATCGACAATTGTATTAAAAACAGAAAAAACATTGACTATATCAAGACTTTTAGAAGGTCAATTCCCGAAATATAATCAATTAATACCGGCGCAAAGTCCAAAACAGGCAATTGTTAATGTTTCTCAACTAATTGTTGCATTAGATAGGGTTTCTGTCATGGCAAACGAAAAAACAAGTATTGTTAAAATGCACTTTGCGGATAATGAATTGACACTATCTGCTGATACTCAAGATGCCGGCAAATCTGAGGATAAATTGGATATTCAGTATACAGCAGAGGAACTTTTGATTGCATTTAACTATAAATTTGTACTTGATACATTAAAAATTATTGAAAGTGAAGAAATTATTATAGGCTTAAATGCAAGCCTTTCTGCAACCGTAATCAAACCAAACAGTGATGAAGATTTTATTTGTTTGATTATGCCTGTTCAAATCAGATAATAATATGATTTAATGAACTGTAATAAGATACCTGTTGAGCTTTATTTAATAGTTTTTACGGTATCTGTTATAACTATTACTCTCACCGGAATATCCAAAGGACTTGTTTTAATCACTTCTTTAATTTCTGTATCGACAACTGAATATAAGCCCGGAAGAGCATTGGTAATCATTATTAAATCGCTGTTTTCAATTGGAGTGATATTTGTTGCAAAAGAGTTGGTGTTCAAAAATAATTTATCTGTGATTACGTCATCTTTGGTATTGAGCACTTCTAAAATATTTTCTTGTGCGCCAAGAATAAATAAATCATCTCCTGTTGCGTATAGTTCAACCGGTTTTTCGCAAACTTCCAATTCGTTTATGAATTCTAAAGTTTCGTAATTAACAATAGCCATCCTGTTTTTTGTACGACTTGTAATATATATTTTGCCGTTTGAGTATGCAATTTTTGAAATATTTGGGAAATTTCCGATATTTTTCAATTTGTAATTTTCTTCAAAGTCTACAACCCATATGTTATTAGTATTTCTGTCAACGTAGAAAAGTTTTGAGCCGTCTTGAGCAAGAGTAAATTTTTCACATTTACCGTTTATTTTAAGTTGTTTTTTAAGAGTCATTGTTTCAAGACTAAATATATATACACTTGAATTTGAACCTGAAGTTATGTAAGCAAGTTTATTTTTGCTGTCTATCAAAATTTGTTCCGGTACAGAATCTAAATTAACTTGTTTGATTACTTTTTCATCCATCAGGGAGATTATATTCATACTTTTAAAATCGTAGTATGTTACAAGTAAAAATTCATTATTGTAAGCTTTCATATCGTTTATGATATAAGCTTGTTCAAGTGCATATTCAGGTTTTTGGGTATTAGAATTTACCACTTGAATATTTTTATTTGCTCCTGATGAGATAAAAAAAGTTTTTCCATTTAAGGGTTCAACAGGGGTTGTGGAATTTTTACCTTTAGCACGTGTGTTATTTATTCTTAGTCCGGTATCTTGAGTTACTGTTACGTCGATATTTCCTATGATTCCTTCCAAGCTTGTTGGTATTACAAGACCTTTAGGCAGCAGTATATCTTGAGGTAACAGGCCTGTTTGTAATTCTTCAGGTGTTTCGGCAAGATTTATGACGGTTTTTTTACCGTTTATGTTTAAAACTTTTAAAAGGACAAAATTATTATCAAGTATAATCATATCCGGTTTTTGTTTCATAGTGCTGTTAACGGGATAACTTGTTTTTATTGTAAGTTCTGTATTATCGCTTGTTTTTGCTGGGAATACAGGTAAATACATTGTATTATCAGGCAAGATAATTGCTCCGTCAAATCTGAAATTTGTCTGAGGGAAGTCTTTATTTATAAAATCTTGCACCGGTTGAGGAATTTGTTTTGCCAACGCACCGGTTCCAAGTAAAAAGCTCAAACAAATTATTGCCAGAAATTTTCGCATTATTTAAATACTCCTTTAACTTTAGACATAATCGAATCTTGAGGTTTTTGTCCTCCGTTTAGTCTGTATAATTTATCATACAACTGTTTCTCTTCATCTGTCAATTTTGTCGGTATTGCAATTTTAACAATTACAATGTGATCTCCTCTTTGAGAAGGTCTTGAAATTATCGGAACTCCTGCCCCTTTGATTTTTACAAATTCGCCGTATTGAATTCCTGCAGGAATTGTAACCTGTTGTTCTCCATCAAGAGTTTTTATTGTTATGACATCTCCCAAAACCGCTTGAGCGGGAGAAATTTCAAGTTCTGTGAAAACATTTATTCCGTCGCGTTTGTAATATTTTGACGGTTCAACGAAAACAACAACAAATAAATCTCCGCTTGGACCTGAATTTATTCCGCAATCCCCCTCGCCTGATACTCGGATTTTTGACATATTATCAACCCCTGCGGGAATTTTTATTTCGACTTTTTTGTCGGCATTAACCACTCCTTGTCCTTGACATTTCGGGCATGGTTTTTCTATTACGGTGCCTGCTCCATGGCATAACGGACATGTTGTTATTTGTGCAAAATTTCCCAGCGGGGTGCGAGTAACTGTTTTTATTTGCCCTGAACCGCCGCATTTAGTACAAGTTTTTCTTGCAGACCCTTTAGCGGCTCCTGTTCCGTTGCATTCGTGGCATAATTCAAGATGATTAAATTCAATAGTTTTATTTACTCCAAAAACTGCTTCTTCAAAGCTTAATTTGATATCATATCTTAAGTCATCGCCTCGTTGAGGGGCGTTTGGATCAGGTCTTGCACCAAAACCAAAACCGCCTAAGCCGCCAAAGAAGCTTTCAAATATGTCATTTAAATCTCCGAAACCGCCTGCGAACGGGCCGCCTGTATCAAATCCTGCATTTTTTAATCCGTCTTCTCCATATTGATCATATGTCGCGCGCTTGTTATCATCTGATAGAGTGTCATAAGCTTTGCCGAGTTCTTTGAATCTTTCTTCAGCATCAGGGGCTTTGTTTACATCAGGATGTAATTCTCGGGCTTTTTTGCGAAAAGCCGATTTTATTTCGTCTTTGGTGGCATTTTTTGATACCCCTAATATTTCATAATAATCTGACATTAATTTTTTCTACTTCCTTTTTGGGTCGGGTAAATTGATATAATTTAAAATTACCCTTTTGTTGCTACATTCACCATAGTTGGGCGAATAACTTTATCTCCTACTTTATAACCCTTTTGTAGTTCCGCGATTACAATATTTTCGGGGTGTTCTTCACTTGGGGTTTGCATTACCGCCTCATGAAAATTAGGGTCAAACTCTTCTCCAACAGCTTTAATTTCTTCTAAGCCAAGCTTTGTCAAAGTGTCAAATACTTGCTTGTGAATCAGGTTAAAACTTTCTTTAACTTTTTCAACATCATCTGTGTTTTCTAAAGCTTTTTTACCGCGTTCAAAATTATCAAGAATTTCAAGTAAATTTGTTAAAGCGCTTTCCGTACCGTATTTTATAAGGGCTTCGCGCTCTTGGGCTTGACGTTTTCTGTAATTTTCAAAATCAGCGGCAAGTCTTATATATTGCTGATTAAGCTTGTCATATTCTTCTTGCAGTTTATCTTTAGAGTCTTGTTGAGAGGGTTCTTCAGATAAATTTTCAGAATCTTCTTGGTTTTGCGTTTCTTCGTCTGTTATAATTTCTTCGTTTTTGAACGGGTTTGAATTTTTTTCGCTCATAATTTTTCCCTTCATAACATCATATACAAATATTATAAAGTATCAAATTAAATAAACAAGGTAAATTTATTATTTTTTAATAATTGCAACCTTTGTTTTGGCTTTTGTTATTCAAATGAAGGCAGGTGATGTAGTATTTATTTTGTTGTGTTATAATTTGACTATGGCAGTTATATTAGACGGGAAAAACTTAAGAGATAAAATTCTTACCGAATTAAAGGTAAAACTTGACAGATTTGATAAAAAACCGACATTGGTCGTTATTTTGGTCGGTGATAATCCTGCAAGTAGAATTTATGTTAATAATAAGAAAAAAACCGCAGAAAAACTGGGTATAAATTCTGTTGTTTTAAATTATCCTGAAAATATTTCAGAATCGGAGCTTTTGGCTAAAATAGAAGAGTTAAATAATGATAAAGAAGTTACGGCCATATTAGTTCAGCTTCCTTTGCCGGAGCATATTTCAAAAGAAAATGTGATAAATGCGATATCCCCGCAAAAAGATGTTGACGGTTTTACGCCGTATAATTTTGGAAAGCTGTTTTCCGGAGAAAAACCCATTGTTTATCCCTGCACCCCAAAGGGAGTATTATTATTATTGGATGAATACGGCATTGAGCTTGAGGGGAAACATATTGTTGTTATCGGTCGTTCAAATGTTGTTGGCAGACCGCTTTCGCAAATGTTATTAAACAGAAATGCGACAGTAACCGTCTGTCACAGTCATACAAAAAATCTTGCTCAAATAACAAAAACTGCTGATATTGTTGTTTCAGCAGTAGGGAAAAATATTATAGAAGGGGAAATGTTAAAATCTGATTGTGTGATTGTAGATGTCGGCATTTTCAAAGATATTAACGGGAAAACCCGAGGAGACGTAGACTTTGAAAGTGCTTTTCAAAAAGCATCATACATATCACCTGTTCCCGGTGGTGTCGGCCCGATGACTATTGCGTCATTGATGCTTAACACTGTGGAACTGTTTGAAAAGTTTTCTGCTTAAATCTAGCCGCCTGATGCTAAGTTAAGCGTACAGCTTGATTTGATATTGTTGTTTACAAGTGTCTTCAAACCGGAAATTTCGTTTTCAATCGCAGTTATTTGTGTTTCGATTGAATCTTTTTCGGTTTCAAGTTGTTGTTCCATTTCGCTGTAGTAAATAAAACTCGGGTCATTGGTATAATCTTTGTTTTCTTGGGCAGATAATTCTCTTTGAATGTTATTTGCCATAGTTGCCCAATAGTGAGTTTGATTCATAATACTGATTTGTTGGAACTGTAAAAAGTTCTTCTGCAATGTCAATAAACTTTTTTGACTTGCCAATGCTAAAAATGCCATATCTCGTCTCCTTATTAAAATTAAATTGCTCTCATCTGTATATATAAAGTTTTTTTTAATTATCTGATTTCAACATGTTATATTTTTGTTACATTTGTTAACAAAAGCTTAGAAATACTGATTTCAAGCTATTTATGGTATATCTTTTATTTGTTTTGTGATAATATTTACGCATGAATATAACAGCGGGAAAATATAAAGGGCAAAAAATTCAGGCTCCTGATGAAAATATTACAAGACCGACATTATCAAAGGTTAGGATGAGTGTTTTTAATACTTTGCAGGCTATGATTGATTTTGAGGGGGCAAGTTTTTTGGATATGTATGCAGGCTCCGGAATTATGGGGCTGGAAGCGTTGTCGCGCGGATTCTCAAAAGTTGTTATGGTTGAAAAGGACAGAAAAGTTTATAATGTTATAAAATCAAATATTAAAAGATACGAAAAAGATAGCGATATTCAACTGATATTGGGTGATTGTTTGAAGATTGATGAGATTCTTCGCCGAAAGGCTCAAAGTGACGTAAAATTTGATATTATTTATATTGATCCGCCATATTATTCAGAGATTTATCAAAAAAGTTTAAAAACCGCATCAAAAATATGTAATGGAATAATTATTGCAGAACATGTTACAGAACTTGATTTTGACGGTTACAATGTAATAAAACAGAAAAAATACTCTGATAAATTTATCACTTTTATTAAGAAATAGACGAAATATTATAATTAAATTATAATGATTTTGCACAGTGTATAGGAAAAGATTCTTCGGCGGTATCGTCATTCTGAGCAAAGCGAAGAATCTCAATATTTCCGCCTCAGAATGACAAAGTGTTGGACTAACAGATGGAAAAAGAAAAGAAAAAAGTATTATTAATAAAATTATCTTCTTTAGGGGATGTTGTATTTAATATCCCTTTGGCAAATGCCTTGAAAGACGCCGGTTATGAAGTGAGTTGGCTGGTTTCTGAAAAGGGAATTCAGGTTGTAAAGAATAATCCTTGTGTCGATAAGGCAATACTTGCTCCTGTTGTAAAGTGGAAAAAGAGAGGATTTTCTTTTGAAAGTTTTAAAGAATATTTGGAAATTTTAAAGCGGATTAGGGCGGAAAAATATGATATAGCAATCGATTCTCAAATGATGTTAAAAAGTCTTTATTGGATGTTGTTTTGCGGTGCAAAACGCAGGATAATTTCCAAAGAAGCGAGAGAATTGGCAATTTTGGGCGCAAATGAATGGATAGATGAAATTTCATATGCTCCCAATTCCCCAATAGTCTTGAATTATCTTAAATACGCAAATTATCTCGGAATAAATCCGGAGCAAATAAGAGTGACATTGCCGGCGCGCAGCGAAGAACAAATCAAAAAAATTGATATGCTGCTGGAGGATTTAGATAAAACAAAACCACTTGTAGTAATTGCTCCTGCAACGACGTGGGACAATAAACATTGGGATAGGGATAATTGGAAAAGTGTTGTAAATAACCTGTCGCAAGATTGTAATATAGTCTTTACGGGCGGGCCTGCGGATAATGAATTAATAGAATATATAAGCGGTGGTAAATTTATAAATCTTGCCGGAAAAACGGAAATAATAGAACTTATAGAAGTTTTCTCAAGGGCAAATCTTGTAATTGCTCCGGATAGCGGAAGCGCGCATCTGGCATGGGCAACAGGAAAACCGGCAGTCATTGCAATATTCACTTGTACCCCAAAAGAAGTTCTTGGACCATACGGAAATCCTATGAAATACATATCAATGGGGGGAGCCGGGCTTCCGTGCCAACCATGTTTTAAAAGAAAATGCCGCTTGCATAAAAATATTAACGCTTGTGTTGAATTTCCAAATCCTGCTGATGTTGTAGAAGCTGCAAACAGGTTGATATTTGATAAGTAATGTGTTAAAATGAGTTGCTGAGATGAATATGATTAGGTTTTAAATGGGTTTATTTGATAAATTTAAAGAAGTAACAAAAAAAGTTTCTGAAGTAGAAAACAGTATATATCACGAAAAACGTGATTATCTTGAGATATATGAACGTAATCTTCAACTTGAAAAAGAAATTACGGAAAGGACAAAAGAGTTGGATGTTGCAAATAAACGGATGTTTACTTTGCAGCACATTTTGGATATGATGAATTCTTCAACCCCGTTAGAAAACGTTTTGGAGGCTATTGTGAACAGTACCCAAGGTGAATTGGGGTATATGCATTGTTCAATTATAAGAAAACACCAAGATGCGGAGGGAGAATATCTTCATATTATCGCGCAATCAAATGACGGACTTATAGACAGGTTAAATAATATAATAGGTTCGCCGGCAATTCAGACCAGACGTTTGAGTTATTCAAAAGACAGCATTTTTGCTGATAGTCTGCGTCAGCAAAATATTATTCAATCAAAATCCATTGATTTATCACTAAAATCCATATTACCTGAGGTGGATGAAGAAGTTATACATCAGGTTATTACAAATCAACCGGTAAAATCAATAATTGTCGTTCCTTTATATGTACAGAAAAAGGAATTTGGTTGGTTTTGTGTGTTTTCATCAAGGGATGAATTGGCAATTTCGGAGATGGATTTTTTGGGAATGTTTGCTAAACAAGTAGAATTGGCTATAACTATTGCGGATTTATTTCAAGCCGTCAGAGAGCAAGCTGTGACTGATGCTTTGACAGGACTTTATAACAGAAGATATTTTGAAGAGGCGTTAGCCAAAGAAGTTCAACGTACAAAACGTATTATGCAGCCGTTTTCTATTATTGGTATAGATTTAGACTTTTTGAAGAAAATTAATGATACTTACGGTCATGCTTTTGGAGATTTGGCAATAAAAACTATCGCAGACGTATTAAAGAAAAATGCCCGTTCTGTTGATGTTCCTGCGCGTATTGGGGGGGAAGAATTTAACGTATTATTACCGGGTGTCGGCTCAGAAGGTGCTAAAATTGCCGCGGAAAGAATTCGCAAATCAATTGAAGAGGTTGAAATTGACACTATTGGTCATATAACAGGCAGCCTTGGTGTTGCAACTTATTTAGAACACAGTGATAATGTGGAAGAGTTATTGGAGTTAACCGATCAAGCCATGTACACATCTAAACGCAACGGAAGAAATAGGGTTACTGTCGCTCAGAATATTAATGAAACTTCTTGGCAAGATATTGCTGTTAATACTTTTATTGATATTTTATCTAAAAATAGAATCCCAAAAGCTCAGCACTTGTCAAAAGAATTATGTGAAAAACTCAGCGCTCCGGCAAATAAGGATGAAATTTCAAAGGATTCGTTGTATGCTGTTGCGGATATGTTGGCAAGATTATATAACCCGATGCACACTTCAGGAACGTTTAAAAATAAGGTTTTAATGGGTGTAAGTCTTGCAAAAAGATTTGATATTTCAAAAACAGATATTGATAATCTCAGGGTTGCAATATTATTATATGATATAGGTAACCTTATGATTCCCGATGAATTATTGCAAAAGGCAACACCTCTAACAGACGAAGAAAAAGAAAAAATTAGAAATCATCCGGTTATTGCCGCAAGAGATATCTTGAAACCGATTTCATATATTCAAGATGTTTTGCCAATAATCGAACATCACCATGAGAATTGGGACGGAACAGGATATCCTAATAAAATAGCGCATGATGATATTCCTATAACTTCACAAATTATATTGATACTTGATGAGTATTTTGCCCTTATTGAACAAAGGCCTTATCGCAATAAATTGTCAAGTAAGGATGCTTTAGAGGTGATTAAATCCGATGCGGGCAAAAAATGGAACCGGAACCTTGTTAAAGAATTTATTTCGCTTTTGGAACATGATATAGTTTAATCATGAAAGAAAAAGAGCTTATTAATATAATAAAAAATATTTCCGGTTCTGAGTATATTGGGGACGATTGTGCTTATTTGAATGATTTTGAACTTGTAGTAACCCAAGACAGTTTGGTTGAGGGGGTACATTTTTCTCTTGACTATACCGACGGGTACAAATTAGGTTATAAATCAGTTATGGTAAATCTTTCAGATATATATGCAAGCGGAGGGATTCCTAAATATATAACAATTTCTCTGTCGTTACCGTCTTTTGCAGATAATTCTTTTGTGGAAGAATTCTATAAAGGGGTCAAAGATGCTTGCGCCGGTGATGTAAAAGTTATTGGAGGAGATTTAACGGGTTCTGATAAAATTTTTGTATCTGTCTGTGCGCTTGGGAGTGCAAAAGGGCGAAATATTTCATCTCGTTCAAAAGCAAAAGAGGGGTATAAAATTGTTGTATTGGGTTTGCATGGATCTTCTGCTGCGGGATTTCAATTTTTAAAAAGCGGTTCAAAAGATTTTAGTAACAAATTCATAAAAGCTCATTTAACTCCGGAAATTCAAAGTGATTTTGCAATAAATATAGCGCAAACAGTTAAAGAACCTTATGCAATGATGGATACATCAGATGGGCTTATGGATGCTTTATCAACAATAGCAAATGAAAGCGGTGTTTTATTAGAGGTTGATTTTGCAAAAATCCCGTATGATGGTGATATTAAACAATTTCTTAACTGGGAGGATTTTGTGCTTTTTGGTGGTGAGGATTATGGAATTTTAGCAGTTGTTCCTGAGAAATATGATATTGGCGGAACTCAAATCGGGTACGCTAAAAAAGGTCTTGGTGTTGATATGCTGTTGAATGGCAAAAAGATACATTATTCAAAAACAGATGTAGAAAATAAAATTTTCAATCATTTTAATTATTAATATTTGTTACGAAAAATTTGTATGATGAAATTGGCAAAATCCGAAAATTTTTATAATATATGAACAGAAATAAGGAGAGCATAACATGGGTATGGACAACATTGAAGATATAAAATCAATTGATGAATTACGCAAAGCACAGGCAGCAGCGCAAGCTCAAGGTTCTTCCGTTACAAATTATTCTCAGTGGGAACAAATTTTACAAGATTTAGAAACTGCAGGTGTTCAATCTACGGGTTCATTTGAAGGAGATGTAAAACTTCATTCTCAAGTTATGGAAAAAATTGAGCAATTTATTGAACAGGTTCAGGAAGCTCAAAGGCAGCAGGAGATGAACCCTAAAAATGATGAAACCTCTAAGATTGAAAATAAAACAACAAACGATAAAGATCAGATTATAAAAGCGAATTTGGCAAATGGCACAAGTTCTTTAATCTTATCGGATTATATGAAGTATTACCATACTTTGTAATTTTATAACAACTCTTTTAAGTAATTCGGAAGCGCAAAACGTGCGTTGTGGTATTCTTTGTTGTAAATTTTACAGGTCGGAATAATTTCTGCCGCACGTTCATCATTATAGTATTCAAGCGGTTTTACATCTGCCGAGCAAAAAGCCCAAGCCCAGTATCCCCCCGGATAAGTCGGTATGTTTGATGTGTATGTTGCAACTGTCGGGAATACTTTTTTAAGCTGTTTGTACATTTTTTGAACGGATTCTTTCTGTGCAAAAGGGGATTCTGATTGTGCAACCATTATTCCGCCTTTTTTGAGTGAATTTTTAACATTTGTGTAAAATTCATCCGTAAATAGTCCTTCTCCGGGTCCCATAGGGTCTGTTGAATCAATTAAAACAATATCAAATTCATCTTTTTTATCTTTAATATACTCAATAGCGTCTTGAACAAGAATTTCAACTTTCGGATTATCAAGTTCACAAGAAATAGAGGGAAGATATTTTTTGCAAACATCAATAACCATTCCGTCAATTTCGCATAAAACGGCACGTTCAACGGTCTTGTGTTTTAGAACTTCTCTTATTGTTCCGCCGTCTCCGCCGCCTATTACAAGGACTGTTTTTGGGCATGGATGCTGCATCATAGGAATATGTGCTATCATTTCATGATAATGATATTCATCACCTTCGGTTGTCATCATTAAATCATCAAGGGTCAAAACTCTTCCCAAGGCGGATTCTGTTTCAAAAACTTCGACTTTTTGAAATGGTGAATTATCTGAAAATAATACTTTTCCTGCTTTTATTGCTATTCCAAACCCGTCGGGGGTAATTTCGTGGTAGTAACCGTTTTCTATTCCGTTTTTCATTTTTTGCTTTCCCTTTCATAAAAAATAGGTGCGAATTTTCGCACCTACTTATATTATCACGTAAAAATATCTTTTCAAATATTATTCCACTGTATCAAGATTTTGTTAAAAATATAAATTGTAATTGAAAAAGAAGTGATATATAATAAACTATAGAAAGGGGTATAAAATGTATTCAAACGATGTTGTGCAATCAAACAGGACAAAAGTTTTCTTTTATATGATAATTATGACCGCAATAATTGTGGGGTTAGGATATTTTATTTCGGATATGCTCGGGTATGGGCTTATGGGAGTCTGGATTGCGTTAATTATATCAGGGATTTTGAATTTCGTTTCGTACTTTTTTTCTGATACTTTAGTTATAAAGTCTTCGGGTGCTGTACCGATTCAAGAAGAAGATATGCCGGAATATTATGCGATGGTTCGCGAAATGTGCAGCAGAAATGATATAAAAATGCCTCGTTTGTATTTAATCAATACAAGTGCTTTAAACGCTTTTGCAACAGGAAGAAATCAAGATAGAGCTATTGTTGCGGTTACAAGAGGACTCTTGGAAAGATTATCTTTAAATGAAGTGAGTGGTGTTGTCGGGCATGAATTGTCACATATTGCAAACGGAGATATGTTTTTGATGTCTGTAGTTTCAATTTTGGTTGGTTTTATCGGAATTTTTGCAAACATATATTCGCGCAGCAGTCTATTGTCAGGTTTTAGAAGAAGAGATGATTCCGGAATCAGTGCAATTGTCGGAATAGTTTTTGCTTTGGCTGCTCCTTTAATAGCAACATTGATTAAATTTGCGATTTCGCGCTCAAGAGAATATATGGCGGATGCGAAAGGTGCAAAATTTTGCGCTCATCCTGAATATTTGGCATCGGCTTTAAGCAAAATTAAAAATGATAGTTCAATTTTGCCTGTTGCAAATGAAGCAACTGCACATCTTTATATTTCAAATCCTTTTAAAAGCGGGTTATTTGCAAATTTAATGTCAACTCACCCGAATATAGATGACAGGATAAAAAAATTAGAAAATATGAATATCTAAATTTCACCTAAGATGTGAATATGCAGGTGAAAAACTTCTTGTCCGGCTTCTTTGCCGGTGTTTATTAAGGTTTTGTATGATTTTAAACCTATCTTTTTTGTGACATCTTTTACTGTTTGTAAAAGTTCTGCCATTAAATTTTTATCTTCCAATTCATTCAAAGATGCCACATGTTTTTTGGGGCATACAAGCATGTGTATGGGAGCTTTAGGGTTTATATCATTGAAGACTACCGTGTTTTCTGTCTCATACACAAATTCTGTGCCAAAATCTCCGTTTATAATTTTGCAAAAAATACAATCTTCACTCATTATTTTCTCCTTATCTGATTTTTTTAGCTAATGACAGTCCTGCAGGAAGCGGTAATACAACGTTTTCATAGTTTGGATTATTGTCAATTTCTTCCAAAAAATCCTGAACTTTTGAAGCGTGTGAAATCACGTTATCGCAAGCAATATATCCTCCAACTTTTAGGTGCGGTGCAATAAGACGGAAAAAATCCGAATATTGTTTTTTGCAAGCATCAATGAATGCAAAATCAATTTCAAAATCTTCCGGTAAATATTCCAAAATCGCCGAAGCATCCCCTCTTTTGGTTGTTATAATGTAACCCCTTTTTCCCTAACCAAAAAAAATTG